>JANORU010000254.1:0-2015 GCA_031415475.1 Hyphomicrobium sp. | reverse complement strand
CCGCCAGTGACCGAAGTTCGGGAATGACACGATGGCGTAGCGGCCGATGCGCAGAAGATTTTCAAGCACGGTCTTCGGTTCGCGCGTCGCCTGGATCGTGAGTGACAGGATGGCGTAGTCGAACGCATCGTCCGGATAGTCGGGAAGATCGCGGTCGGCGTCGCCCTGGATGACTGCAAGGCCGCGCGCCACAGCGGCGTTGACGCGCTCGCGGCTCAGCTCGACGCCACGGCCATCGACCGAATTCTTGTCCGTCAGCAGCTGCAACAGGGCGCCGTCGCCACAGCCGACGTCAAGCACGCGGCTCTTGGGTTCCACGAGTTCGGAGATCAGCAGATGGTCGGCGCGTTGCGTAATGCCGCCGTCGGGGTTGGAGCTCATGCCGCCACCTCCGGCAAGCCGCGCTTTTGCGCTGCGGCGTTGAGGAAGCCGCGCACGGTGGCAAACAGTTCCGGCTCTTCGAGCAGGAACGCATCGTGGCCCTTGTCGCTGTCGATTTCGACGAACGACACCTTGGCCGCAACCGAGTTCAAGGCTTTCACAATCGCCTTGTTATCGCGCGTCGGGTAGAGCCAATCGCTGGTAAACGAAATCACGCAGAACTCTGTTTTGGTGTTGCGGAAGGCGTTGGCGAGCTTGCCGCCGTGCTCCACTTCGAGGTCGAAGTAGTCCATCGCGCGCGTAATGTAGAGGTAGCTGTTGGCGTCGAACCGGTCGACGAACGTCGAGCCCTGGTGGCGCAGATAACTCTCGATCTGAAAGTCGGCATCGAACGAGAACGAGCGCGCCTTGCGATCCTGCAAGCCGCGGCCAAACTTATCCTGCAGGGCTTTTTCCGACAGATACGTAATGTGCGCCGCCATGCGCGCAACCGCGAGCCCGCGCGCCGGCCGCGTGCCGTGCGCGAGATACGCGCCGTTCTTCCAATCGGGATCGGCCATCACCGCCTGGCGGCCAACCTCGTGATAGGCAATGTTTTGCGCCGTGTGCCAGGGCGCGGTGGCGATCGGCATGGCTGTGAACACCCGGTCTTTAAACCGCGCTGCCCAATCCAATACCTGCATGCCGCCCATCGAGCCGCCGATGATCGAGAACAGCGTGTCGATGCCGAGATGGTCGATGAGGCGCGCCTGCGCGTTGACCATGTCGCCGATGGTGATGACGGGAAAATCGACGCCGTATGGCTTGCCGGACTTCGGATTGATCGACGCCGGCCCGGACGATCCCATGCAGCCGCCGAGAATATTGGCGCAGATCACGAAGTAGCGTCGCGTGTCGACTGGTTTCCCATCGCCGACCAGTGTCGCCCACCAACCGGGCTTGCCGGTGATGGGATGTTCGTTGGCGACGTGCTGATCGCCGGTCAAGGCGTGGCACACCAGAATGGCGTTGGATTTGCCGGCGTTGAGTGTGCCGTAGGTCTGGTAGGCGATGGTCAGCGGTGCGAGATCCTGCTCGCATTCGAGCCGCAACGGCGCGTCGACCGGAAACGCGATCACCGGGCTCGACGGGTTGTGCACCTCGCCGTCGCGCCGCTGCGCTACGTCTTCGCCCGTCACGTCAGACGTATCGACCGGTCTTTCGGCCATAACGTTCGCCACTCCCAGCCCTGCTCATCAGCACGGCAATAAAAAACCCGGCGCGGCTTTGAAGGCCTCGGGCCGGGCTCCTTAGAATTCAAACGGGAATTCGGGAGGACACCTGGCCACTTTAGCGACTTCTTTAACGTGGCTGCAAGCCGGCCGGCCAAATCACCACGAACCCCGGTTTGATACCGGAGGCGGGCGGCCAGCGTCAAGGCCGGCAGGGTCTCGTCGTTAGGGATTGGTGACTTTGCGCTGCTTTATCGTCTTTCCGAGCGGGCGTGCCTCGTATACTGAGCGGGGCTCATGTAATTGCCTTCGTTGACCTGATCGAGCGACCGATGTCTGCCGCCTTCCCAGAGCCGAAACCCGGCGTCTTGAAAATCGAAGCCTACGTGCCGGGCGAGAGCAAGGTGCCGGGCGGCGTCAAGC
>JANORU010000253.1:0-10246 GCA_031415475.1 Hyphomicrobium sp. | reverse complement strand
CTGTTGTTGCGTACGGAGTTGGCCGTGTTCGAGTTCGGCATTATGATGATCCTGCCCGCTGCACTGGCTTTCGCGGGGGCCATGGATCTGCTGACCATGACGATTCCCAATCGCATCTCGATTGCTCTGCTCGCCGGTTTTTGCCTCGCCGCTCCGCTTGCCGGCCTTTCGTTGCAGGAGTTCGGACTGCATCTGGCCGCCGGGGCTTTGATACTCGGCGTTGGCATCATCCTCTTCTCGCTTGGACTGTTCGGTGGCGGTGACGCCAAGCTGATGGCGGCTGCTTCGGTCTGGATCGGCTTCGAGCATCTGCTGACGTTCTTTGTCGACATTGCTTTGCTCGGCGGCGTGCTGGCGGTGATCATTCTGCTCTATCGCCGTCTGCCGGTTGCTATTTTCCCGACACAGCAATGGGCGTGGCGGCTGCACAGCGCCGATGTCGGTATGCCCTATGGTTTGGCGATCGCCGGAGCCGGGCTGTTTCTCTATCCCAAAACGGAGATCTTCCGCGCCCTGGTTGCCTAGGGACGCCGATCGCAGCCATTGCCGCCGGACAGTTTGAAATTGATCCGGGATCGCTCCGATTTACTACGCCAGTTAACCTCGCATTGACGTTTGTCGCTCAATGTCTTCGGGAACACCGGAGGGGCACCTCCGTGCATTTGAGGGACTGGGTCGCGATATGAAACGGGCACAATTGATCGGAATGGGTATCGCTGGCGTGGCAGCCTTGGCGGCCTTCGTGATGGTCAAAAGCCTGCTCGGCACGCCAAAAGAAGAGCGAATTGTCGAGCGCCAAGTCAACTCGACAGAAGTGCTCGTCGCCCGCGCCGACATCGGCCTCGGCCAGATCACCAACGAAAGCCACTTCCGCTGGCAGACCTGGCCGACGGAAGCTGCCAAGGGCTTCATCACCAAGCAGAGCGGCGCCAGCGCTATCTCGCAGTTGTCCGGCGCCATCGCGCGGGCTCCGATCATGTCGGGCGAACCGATCACGCCGTCAAAGCTCGTCAAGGCCGGTCAGGGCGGCGTGCTCGCAGCCATCCTGCCCTCGGGGATGCGCGCCATCTCGACCAAGATCAAGGAAGAGACCGCCGTCGGCCGTCTCATTCTTCCCAACGATCACGTCGACGTCATTCTGATCCGCCGCCTGCGTGGCAAGAACGGATCGGAAGAGTTCGTCAGCGATACGCTGTTCCGCAATGTGCGGGTGCTCGCCATTGGCCAGCAGATCGAAACTAAGGAAGGCAAGAAGTCTTCTGAAGGGGCGGCAAATACCGCAACTCTTGAGTTGACGCCGCGTCAAACCGAGATGCTGGCACTCGCCAACTCTCTCGGCGAACTTTCATTATCACTTCGCTCGATTGCCGACCTGGACATGGCAAGCGGCCCGTCGCAAGGCGAAGATCTCAACAAGAATAAGAACGGAAACGCCATCCGAGTTCTGCGTTACGGCGTCAGGTCACGTGCGTACGGCGTGAACTGAGTGCGTAGCAAGTTGCAGCTCGTCGGAAGGCCAAAGCCAATGTTCAGATTCGTACTCGGACGCATCAGGTCCATATTCGCAGCGTTCATTATTGCTGTCACGCCGACTTTGGTCGCCGCCGGCCAGGATGTGGCGGCAAACGGCGCCGCTGGCGGTCCAGCGATGGAGGCCCGTGAAGGCGGCCACCACCAGTCGGTGATCAAGCTCCAGGATGGGCCTGGCAATCAGCGCCGCAACGTTCATGTCGGCCTCGGCAAATCGGTGTTGATCGAAACGCCTCGCCCGGTCCGCGACGTCATGGTGTCGAACCCGGCCGCGGTCGATGCGGTGGTCTTGAGCACCAACAGAATTTTCCTTCTCGCCCGCAAGTTCGGCGAGTCGAACGCCTTCATCTTTGACGAGAACGGCGAACAGTTCGCGACGCTCGAAGTTTTCGTGGAGCGCGAAACAAGCGGTCTCGAAGGTTTGCTCCGCCGCTTGATCCCAGGTTCGAACATTCGCGTTGAAATGCTCAACCGGTCGGTGGTCCTGACAGGGTCCGTCAGAACGCCGGTTGATGCCAACCGCGCCACGTCGCTCGCCAAGCAGTTCGTGACCGTCGATTTCGAATCGAAAGTCACCAACGAAGCCGAAGGCGTCGCCATCAAGAACGTCTCCAAGGACGACAACGAACTCGTCATCAACATGCTGTCGGTCGAGGGCGAAGAGCAGGTCATGCTCCGCGTCCAGGTTGCCGAAGTTCAGCGCTCGCTGTTGAAGCAGCTCGGCGTCAACTTGGGTGCCGCGATCACGGCCGGCAACTTCTCAACGGCGCTGCTGACTGCAAACGCGCTGCCCTTAACGGCGGCCGCAGGTCTTGGCGGCCTGCCGATCCCAGGCATTTCGACCGGCGGCGACCCGACCGATCCGTCGATCGCCTGCCCGGTCGGCGCACTGTGCAACATCAACGGTGGGCCCAACGGCTCGACGTTCGGTAACTCTGGCCTCAGCGGCGGTGGCGCATTCGGCGACACCCGCGTTACCCACGCAATCCGTGCGCTTGAACGTGCCGGTCTGGTGCGCACGCTGGCTGAACCGAACCTCACCGCCATCTCGGGTGAATCGGCCAAGTTCCTGGCCGGCGGCGAGTTCCCGATCCCCGTGGCCGACGGGCAGGGCGGCATCTCGGTCACCTTCAAGGAGTTCGGCGTCGGCGTCGCCTTCACCCCGACCGTCATGTCGGAAGGCCGCATCAGCCTGAAGATCGAGACCGAGGTGAGCGAGCTCACCAACGTCGGCTCGGTCGTGGTGACGGGATTCTCAATCCCGGCGCTCAAGAAGCGTCAGGCCAAGTCAACGGTCGAGCTGCCGTCCGGCGGGTCACTCGCCATGGCTGGCTTGATCTCGGACGAAGTGCGCCAGAACATCGATGGACTGCCGGGTCTCAAGGACCTGCCGGTCCTCGGCACGCTGTTCCGCAGCCGCGATTTCATCAAGCAGGAAACCGAGCTTGTCGTGATCGTGACGCCGTACATCGTCAAGCCGACGGCGCGCCAGGAGCTTGCCCGGCCGCTAGATGGGCTCGGCGAAGCAACCGATCTCAAGGCCAACTTCCTCGGCCACCTCAATCGCATCTATGGCGACAATCCGAACGCACCGCAGGGCGACCTGAAGGGCGATCACGGGTTCATCGTCGAATAAGGCCGGAATTGGAGCCATAGCCATGATGTACAAATCGAAATTGCCACTGGCGGTATTAGCCACCCTTGCAGCGCTTCCTCTGGCGGCCTGCAAGCACGGCGACAGCGGGACACAGGTTGCCGGCTGGTCGCTGGTTGATCCGGCGCAGCGCCACCCCATTCTGGTGTCGCAGCAGCCTGAAATCCTGACGCTTCGCGTTCCGCGCGGCGCCAGCGGACTAACGCCGCAACAGCGCGCTGAAGTCCTCGAATTTGCCCAGCGGTCGCAAGCGAGCGACGCCGGCAACAGCCGCCTCGTGATCACGGCGCCCAGCGGATCGGCCAACGAAATGGCCGCCATGCAGGCGGTGCATGAGATCGGCAACATGCTCAACGAGAACGGCTACCCCGAAACCGGAATTTCGGTTGAAGCGGTGGCTGCCGAGAGCGATGGCGCTCAGCCCCCGGTCAAGGTCGCATTCCTGCGCTACGTGGCCGAAGGTCCCGAATGCGGCCACTGGCCGAGCAACCTGGCGCGCGAACCCAACAACTTGCCGTACGCCAATATGGGATGCGCGACACAAAAGAACTTCGCGGCCATGATCGCTAATCCCGCTGATCTGATTGTGCCGCGGTCGCAGACGTCTCGCCCTGCAGAACGTCGCCTTGTGGCTTGGGAAAAGTACATCAAGGGCGAAGTTACAAGCGCGCAGAAGTCTGAAGAAGAAAAAGTGAAAACTGACGGCAATTAAGGGTTTGTATGATGAGCAAGAACGCCAAACTTTCTCAAGCTGACGAGCCCATGTCCGATCAGGGCTACGCCGGGGATGAGGGTGAATTCGGGGGCCGTCCGGACGTCAGTCTGGAGCGTGCACGGCCCATTCCGCGCATCTCCATACAGGCGTTCTGCGATGGCCAGGCGGTTGCCAACGCCGTCCAGGCGGCATCCGAAGACCGCCGCCTGACAAAGGCGCACGTCAGCATTCACATGGGTGGCGTTAGCGCCGCCGCGCAGCATTACCAGGAAAGCCCGACACCGAACCTGATCGTCGTCGAAAGCACGCAGCCGCGCCAGCAGTTGCTGAGCGATCTTGATCGCCTTGCCGAATACTGCGATCCCGGCACCAAGGTGGTCGTCATCGGCCATGTCAACGACGTCATCCTCTATCGCGAACTGCTAAAGCGCGGCGTCAGCGAATATCTCGTCGCGCCAATCACCGCTCCGCAATTGATGGAGAGCCTGTCCAACCTTTATAACGATCCGGAAGCTGACCCTGTCGGCCACGTGTACGCGTTCATCGGCGCCAAGGGCGGCGTTGGGTCGTCGACCATCAGTCACAACGTCGCTTGGACTTTGTCGGAAGCGCTGAAGAACAACGTGATCATCGCTGATCTCGATCTCGCCTTCGGCACCACAGGTCTCGACTTCAACCAGGATCCGATCCAGGGCATCGCCGATGCTCTCGCAAGCCCGGAACGCCTGGACGAAGTTCTGCTCGATCGTCTTCTCACCAAGTGCTCGGAACAGCTGTCGATCTTTGCAGCACCCGTGGTTCTCGATCGCGACTACGACATCTCGCCGGACGCCTGCGATATGGTGATCGATGTCGCGCGCCAGAACGTGCCCTACGTTGTTGTCGATCTGCCGCATGGCTGGGCCGCCTGGACCAAGCGGGTGCTGCTGCAGGCCGACGAAGTGGTGATCACGGCGGCGCCCGATCTTGCCAATCTGCGCAATGCCAAGAACATCGTCGACCTCCTCAAGCTGGCTCGCAAGAACGATTCCAAGCCGCATCTTGTGCTCAACATGGCGAACACGCCGAAGCGGCCCGAGATTTCGGCCAAAGAATTCGAACAAGCGATCGGCATCGAAGCCCTGTCGGTCATCGAATTCGATCCGGAAACCTTCGGTCAGGCCGCCAACAACGGTCAGATGGTCGAAGAGCTCAACTCCAAGGCCAAAGCGGTGCCGAGCTTCCGTGAAATCGCCATGACCCTTGCTCACCGCAAGGAAGCCAAAGTCGAGAAGAAATCGGCACTGGCTCCGTTGCTCGAGAAATTCAAACTGAAGCGCTAAGGATAGGCCACCATGTTCGGCAGGCGTAGTAACGATCCGGAAACACCGCGGCGCCTGCCTCAACAGACGCCTGCGCAGGACTCTGCCCAGGCCCCCGCACCAAGACCGCAAGAGCAGAAGGCGGCTGCCGCTCCGGCGGCTGCTCCTCCGCGCTCCGAGCCGGTGGAGTCGCAACGCCGCCACTCGGAAGAGTACTACGACGTCAAGACGACCGTTTTCAACGCGTTGATCGACACGATCGATTTGACGCAGCTTGCCAAGCTGGATGCTGCGGCGGCGCGCGAAGAAATTCGCGACATCGTCAGCGAAATCATCCAAGTAAAAAACGTCGTCATGTCGATTGCCGAGCAGGAAGAACTGCTCGAAGACATCTGTAACGACGTTCTCGGTTATGGCCCGCTCGAGCCGCTGCTGGCGCGCGACGACATCGCCGACATCATGGTCAATGGTGCGAGCACGACATTTATCGAAGTCAATGGCAAGGTGCAGAAAACGTCGGTGCGCTTTGCCGACAATCAACAGCTGATGAACATCTGCCAGCGAATCGTCAGCCAGGTAGGCCGCCGCGTCGACGAGTCGAGCCCGATATGCGACGCGCGTCTGCCGGACGGTTCACGTGTCAACGTCATCGCTCCGCCGCTTGCTATCGACGGACCCGTATTGACAATTCGTAAGTTCAAAAAGGACCGTCTGAAGCTCGACAATCTGGTAAAATTCGGTTCTCTTACGCCCGATGCCAAGACCATTCTCCAGATCATCGGCCGCGTGCGCTGTAACGTTTTGATCTCCGGCGGTACGGGTTCGGGCAAGACGACGCTGCTGAACTGCTTGACCGGCTGTGTCGACCACGACGAACGCATCATCACCTGCGAAGACTCGGCAGAACTTCAACTGCAGCAGCCGCATGTTGTGCGTCTTGAAACGCGTCCGCCCAACCTTGAAGGCGAGGGCGAAGTCACCATGCGCGACCTCGTCAAGAACTGCCTGCGTATGCGGCCTGAACGTATTATCGTCGGCGAAGTCCGCGGACCTGAAGCATTCGACCTTCTTCAGGCGATGAACACCGGCCACGACGGCTCCATGGGCACGCTTCACGCCAACAGTCCTCGCGAAGCCATCAGCCGTCTCGAATCCATGATCATGATGGGCGGCTACGCGCTGCCGGTCAAAACCATTCGCGAAATGATCGTCGGATCGATCGACATCATCGTCCAGGCATCGCGCCTCAGAGACGGCTCGCGCAAAATTACGCACATCACAGAAGTGCTCGGCATGGAAGACGAGACCGTCACGCTGCAAAACCTGATTGTGTACGATGTGACGGGCGAAGACGCGAACGGAAAGCTGCTCGGCCGCCACCGCTCAACCGGCATCGCCCGGCCGCGGTTCTGGGATCGCGCTGAGTACTACAAGGAAGAAGGCAACCTGGCGAACGCCTTGGCGTCGTCGGAAGTCCTCGATTCGAACGGCAACCCGCTCGGAGAGTCGCATGGTTAGTCCCGAGATGTTGCCGATCCTGATTTCTGTGTTCGCTGCTGCAGCGTTCGCGGCGATCGTGTTCGTCTTTGCTTATCCGTATTTGTCCGGCGATAAGGCTCGCGACAAGCGGGTTGCCGGCGTTGCTGAAAGCCGCACCAAGAAGACGTCCTCGGCGAGAGCGGTTGCCGACGTGGCGGCGCAGCGCAAAAAGCAGGTCTCCGAGACGCTCAAGGATTTGGAAAGCCGTCAGAAGGCAAAAGAGAAAATCACGCTCCGGCTCAGGCTTGAACGTGCCGGACTCGATGCCGAGCCGCGCAGCTTCTGGATCGCCAGTGCAATTTCAGGCCTCGTTTGCATTGGCATCGCGCTTCTGTCGGTGAATTCATCGTCGCCGCTGACCAACATGATGGCTGTCAGCGCCGGGTTCATCGGCTTTTTCGGCCTTCCGCGGTTCGTCCTCAACAAGATGATTGCGCGCCGCCAGAAGAAATTCACCGGCGAGCTGGCCAACGCCATCGACGTCATCGTGCGCGGTGTCAAATCCGGTTTGCCGCTCAATGAATGCCTGCAGATCATTGCTCGCGAAAGCCCGGAGCCAGTGTGCAGCGAATTCCGCTACGTGGTCGAGCAGCAGCGCGTCGGCGTCACCCTGGCCGAAGCGCTCGATCGCCTGATCGGCCGCATGCCGATGCCGGAAGTTAAGTTCCTCACCATCGTGATCTCCATTCAGCAGCAAGCCGGCGGTAACTTGTCGGAAGCGCTCGGCAACCTGTCAGGCGTTCTGCGCGACCGGTTCCGCATGTCGATGAAGGTCAAGGCTCTGTCGGCTGAAGCCAAATCATCGGCCATGGTTCTCGGCTGCTTGCCGCCGGGCGTCATGATCATGGTGCATTTGTCTTCGCCCGAATATATCGCGCCGCTGTTCACGACGACAACCGGCAATCTCTTCATGCTCATCGGCGGCTTCTGGATGCTCATGGGTATTCTCGTGATGCGCAAGATGATCAACTTCAAATTCTGACGTGACCGGTCTTTTGCTTCGAAGCTCAAGGCATTGAAAAACAGGAAGGCTGACGATCCATGCAAGGGTTCGTTGACACCATCATGAGCGCGCAGTTTCTGGCCACCATGCTGGCGGCCGTTGCGGCATTCGCGACCGTGCTGTCGCTGGCTCTGCCGATGCTGCAAAAAGACCGCATGACACAGCGCATGAAGGTGATGGCGGTCGAGCGCGACAAGCTTCGCTCGCAGCGCCTCTCCGATATGCAGGTCAAAGGGGCCGGTAATAACCCGCGCCTGCGGCAGGCGCCGAAGGGCTACATGCAGCAGATCGTCGACAAGTTCGATCTGAGAGCCCAGTTCGACAACGAGGATGTCCGCAACAAGCTGAAAACGGCCGGTCTCAGAGGCCAGGCGCCGTTGATCGCCTACATGTTCTTCCGCGTGGCCATGCCGCCGCTGGTGTTCATCGTCGCGCTGGTCTACCTGTTCATCGTCGCCAAAGTCGCCTATCCGCCGGCCATCAAGTTCTTGATGGCGCTGAGTGCGGGTTTCATCGGCTTCTATCTGCCCAACGTGTTCATCGAAAACCTTGCGCAGAAGCGTCAAACGGCCATCAAGCAGTCGTTTCCGGATGCCCTCGATATGCTGCTGATCTGCGTGCAATCTGGCATGTCGGTCGAGTCCGCCTTCGGCAAGGTGGCAAAGGAAGTGGCAACGCAGTCGGTTGAATTGAGCGAAGAACTGTCGCTGACGACGGCCGAACTCTCGTATCTGACAGAGCGCCGGATGGCGTTCGAAAATCTCGGCAAGAGAACCGGCATTCCCGGCGTCAAAGCGGTCGCAACCGCACTCATCCAGGCCGAGCGGTACGGTACGCCCGTCAGTCAGGCGCTGCGCGTCATGGCTAAAGAAAACCGCGAAATCCGCATGTCGGAAGCCGAAAAGAAGGCCGCCGGCCTGCCGCCGAAGCTGACCGTTCCGATGATCATCTTCTTCCTGCCGGTTCTGTTCATCGTCATTCTTGGCCCGGCCGCAATCCGCTTCTGGAAGATGGCCTAAGAAGTCCGCTTGACCGGCGCTTTCCGCCGATAGCCATTGCGAAAGCGCTCACGGCTCCTCACATAGAGCCGGGGCGCTTTCTCTTTTTATCGGGGCGAAAACTCGCAATGCCAACATCGAACCTCTCGTCTCAAGACGCGCTGATCTATGCGATGATTGCGGTGGCTGCGGTCGACCGGACGATCTCCGAGCCCGAGTTAGCCCGGATCAGCTCGATCGTTCGCGAATTGCCGCCGTTCGCAACGTACAACAACGATTGGCTGCTGGACGCGGCGCAGGCATGTGGACGCATACTGTCGGGTGCCAACGGCGTCGCCGCCGTATTTCAGAAAGTCAAAGCTGTCCTGCCGCCCGAACTCTACGAAACGGCCTATGTGCTGGCGGCTGAAGTGGCGGCCAGCGATCTGGAAGTTCATGCCGAAGAGTTGAAGTGCCTCGATCTCCTGGCTGAAGCGCTGGAACTCGATGCTCTGGTTTGTGCAGCCTTGGCGCGTGCGGCCCGTGCCCGGCATCATCAGATCTAGATTTCACCGAGTTCGCCGCTGAACTGTCCTTTCGCAAATCGAGCAATGGCATCGGCGGCGGCCGCCAGGTTTCCACGTCGCGTTTGTGGGCTTTTTCCACGCGGGCCGAAATCATGATCGCCGTCTTCAATCCAGCAAACCTCGGTCGACCGCGACAACATATAAGTTTCGACTTCGGCTCGGGTGCCGAACGGATCGCGGTCGCCTTGGATGATTAGCACCGGCAGGCTCAAGTCTGCGAGGTGGGCTGTGCGAAGCCGCTCCGGCTTGCCGGTCGGATGAAACGGGTAGCCGAGACAGACCAGTCCGCCAATTTCACCACGCTCGAACAGAGCGCCGGCAGCAAGGCTGGCGACGCGTCCGCCAAGAGACTTCCCGCCGATCAACCAGCAGGCATCGCGTGACGCCATCGAACGCGCGCGGTCGAGCGCGGCTACGATTTCGGGGATCAGCGACTCGACTTTTGGCGGCGGCTTTCGCCGGCCGGATTGACGGGCATCCTGCATGTATTGGAATTCAAAGCGATGGCAGCACAGGCCCCGCGCCGCCAACAACGCCGACATTTCAGTCAGAAACGCGCTGGTCATGGGCGAGCCCGCGCCGTGGGCCAGCAGCAGGTGAACCGGCGCTGAGGCCGGACCGTCGATCAGATGCTCGGGCATGGTCCTTTTAGGGATTTCAGGTGAAGTTTCAGTAGATTGGTTGGTGAATTCTCAACTGGGGCTGGTCCAGTACGAGCCGCAATTTTGCCCCCTCGGCCGGTCATATGCTACGTCCCAGTTCATGGGAAACCGTTTCATGCGACGCTCCGCATCGCCCGTGCTTGTTGCCGCCGCTCTCGCGCTCATCACCGCGACGTCTGCGGGGCAGACCAATCTCTACACGTATCCACTTGACGAACTCGCCGCAGAGCGCCCAGTCGCCAGGCAGCTGACGACAACGGCCGGCGCCAAGTCCAGCG
>JANORU010000252.1:0-4879 GCA_031415475.1 Hyphomicrobium sp. | reverse complement strand
GTCTGACGCAAGATCGTAGTGTCGCTCGAAATCTGTTAACGCCGAATTAACCGGTGCGATTTCTGCGCTCAGCCCGCCATCGCTGCCGCGACGGCTTCAAACATCGAATTGAGCGCCGGCGCGAAATTCTCCAGGCTGCTCAGAATTCCGAGGCTGACAAGAGCGACGATCAGGCCATACTCAATGGCCTGCGACCCACTCTCGTCCGCCACAAAGGTACGTACAAGCGCCTTCATTTTCTCGTCCTACCCAGCGATTACCCGTGCACCGGCCGTTTCGATCGAACGCCGCAGTGCCGACCCATCGACATATGTAGCCGGATAGTCGTTAACGGCCGTTGCAGCGGCACGAGAAAATTCGCGTCCGCGCCCACGAACCTGGCGCCTGGTTAACGGCCCGTAACCGCAGCGGTCAGCGGAAATGCTTGGACAATTTGAGACCCTGAGACTGATAGTTCGAGCCGAGGTCGCGGCCATACAGCGTCTCGGGAACTTCGCTCATCCGCTCATAGACCAGGCGGCCGATGATCTGTCCGTCATCAAGGACAAACGGGACCTTGTGGGAGCGGACTTCAAGCACAACGCGCGAGCCGTGGCCACCAGCCGGCTCGTGACCGAATCCTGGGTCCATGAATCCGGCGTAGTGGACGCGGAATTCGCCGACCAGCGGATTGAACGGCATCATCTCGGCGGCATGGCTCGGTGGGATATGCACTTCTTCCTTCGAGGCCAGAATATAGAACTGATCGGGATCGAGGATCAGGCGGCGGCGCCCGCGGCCATAAACCGGCTCCCAATAGTCGAGCACGGCACACGATCCCGGAGCGTCAATGTCCACGAGCCCCGTGTGCCGCTTAGCGCGATAGCCGACCAGACCAGTTGCATCTCCCATCAGGTCGACCGACAAGGCGATCCCGTCGCTGATGTCGGCGCCGCCGCCCGAGACCAGCGTCTGGCGTTCATGAAGCGTTGCAAGATCGGCGTCCGTTTCGCGCGGACTGCCGATGCGGAACCGGATCTGGCTGAGCTTCGACCCCTTGCGCACGACGATCGGGAAGGTCTGCGGGCAGATTTCGGCGTACAGCGGGCCCTTGTAGCCGCCCGGGATCTGGTCGAACGCCGCGACGTGATCGGCGATCACCCGGGTGAAGACATCGAGCCGGCCGGTCGAACTCTTGGGATTGGTCGACGCCGAGATCGACGGCGGCAGGGCCAGAGCTTCCAACAGCGGCACGATATAGACGCAGCCGGTCTCAAGCACGGCGCCCGGCACGAGATCGATTGCGTGCAGCTTCAGGTCATCTAATTTCGCGGCTACAGTCCCATCCGGCCCCGGCAGGAAGCTTGCCCGCACTCGATAAGCAACAGGCCCGAGCCGCAGGTCGACGCTGGCCGGCTGGATCTGGCCCTGGCCGAGCGGCTCCGCCACCTTGAGCGCGCCCGACGACACCAGCGCCCGGATGGCCTGAACCGGCAGGATGCCATGCTCGACGGCCACGCCGAGCGGCGCATCCGGATCGGGCTTGGCATTGGCAGCCGGTTTGGCCATTGGCAAATTCTCCAGGTCTCGGCGCAAATAGTATGAAAGCCGTCTAGACCATGGCTGCGGCAACGCCAAGGGCGGCACCGGCACAGTCCCGCGCCCAACGCCGCGGCCAATGGGTTCGCCGCACTTGACGGGCCGCGGCTCTCGGGCCTAATTCCGCGCCACGTTCGTGGTGATTTGGCCGGCCGGCTTGCAGCCACGTAAAACAACTCGCTAAAAAGGCCGTGCGCACCCGGATTTCCTGGCGCCCGGCCCCGTATGCGAGGGGCGGCGTTGAGAAAAGCCGGGTTTTTTGTTGGGTGAGGCGCTCAAGCGGCCCGCCCCTGCACCGAGAGGGTATTCATGTCCGGAAAGAGCAGCGATCCGACATCTGACGCCTGGGCGCCAGAAACCCAACTCGTCCACGGCGGCGTGCTGCGGTCGCAATTCGGCGAAACGTCGGAATCGATTTTCCTCACCCAGGGCTATGTCTATTCGAGCGCCGAGCAAGCCGAAGCGCGCTTCAAGAATGAAGACCCGGGCTACCAGTATTCACGCTTCTCAAACCCGACCGTCGCCATGTTCGAAGAACGGTTGCGGTTGCTGGAAGGCGCCGAAGTGGCGCGCGCCACCGCCACCGGCATGGCGGCCGTGACCGCCGGTCTGCTGTCCTATCTCAAAGCCGGCGACCACGTCGTTGCCGCCAAAGCGATGTTCGGTTCGTGCCGCTACATCGTCGAAACGCAGTGCCCGCGCTTTGGCATCACGCCGACCTTGATCGACGGCCGCGATCTCGACCAGTGGCGCAAAGCCATCCGCCCGAACACCAAAGCCTTCTTCTTTGAAACGCCGGCCAACCCGACTCTCGAACTCGTTGACATCGCCGCCGTTGCCAAGATCAGCAAGGAGATCGGCGCGCTGACGATGGTCGACAACGTGTTCGCAACGCCGATGTATCAGCGCCCCTTAGCGCTCGGCGCCGATGTCGTCATCTATTCAACCACCAAGCATGTCGACGGCCAGGGCCGCTGCCTCGGCGGCGCAGTGCTGTGCTCCGAAAAATTTCTGACCGATCACCTACAGGATTTCATCCGCCAGACCGGACCATCGATGAGCCCGTTCAACGCCTGGGTGATGCTCAAGGGCCTAGAGACAATGCCGATCCGGGTCGCTGCACAAAGTGCGACGGCTGCGATCGTCGCCGATCATCTTGCGACATGTCCGGGCGTAACCAAAGTTCTCTACCCGGGCCGGTCCGATCACCCGCAGGCCGAACTTGCCAAGCGGCAGATGACCGGTGGTGGCCAGATGGTGACGTTCGAAATTAAGGGCGGCAAGGACGCCGCCTTCCGGTTGCAGAACGCGCTGCGGCTGATCAAGATTTCCAACAATCTGGGCGACGCCAAGAGCTTGATTACCCATCCGGCGACCACCACGCATTACCGGATCGGCGCGCCGGCGCGGGCCGAACTTGGCATTTCCGATGGCATGTTGCGGCTGTCGGTCGGCCTCGAAGCCGCCCGCGACCTCACATCCGATCTCGACCAGGCATTGGCCGCTGCCTGACCGGGATATTGACCGCACCACTAGTCCTCCTAAACTCGGCAGGCTGCGACGACCCGAGGCGACCGACCAGGACCGACCACCGTGACCACGCCGACGCCCTATGAAACTGTCACCAACGCCATCCGCATCCGGGTGACGCCCGAGTATCGCGACGATCAATCGTCTCCTGAAGAAGGCTACTATTTCTGGAGTTACACGATTGAGATCGCCAATGAAGGCGCGGTTGACGTGCAGCTTAAGTCGCGGCTGTGGCGGATTACCGACAGTGCCGGCCGCACCGAAGAAGTGCGCGGTCCCGGCGTCGTTGGCCAGACGCCGGTCATCGGCCCCGGTCAATCGTTCACCTATACGTCGGGCTGCCCGCTCTCGACACCATCCGGCATCATGGTCGGCAGCTATCAGATGTCGGGCGACGCCGGCCGCATGTTCGATGTCGAAATCCCCGCCTTCTCGCTCGACAGCCCCTTCACCGTGCGCAGCGTGAACTGACATGGCCGGCATGATGCTGTCGCCGGCCGACCTGCTTCAGCGGTTGGTGTCGTTCGACACGACAAGCCACAAATCAAATCTCGCGCTCGTCACCTTTATCGAGTCCTACCTCGCAAGCCATGGCGTCGCCTCGCAGCGCATCCCGTCGGCCGACGGGCTAAAGGCGAGCCTGTTTGCTACCATCGGACCGGCAGGCGTTTCCGGCATTGGCCTGTCGGGCCATACCGATGTCGTCCCTGTCGACGGCCAGGCCTGGGACAGCGACCCGTTCACGCTAACCGAACGTGACGACCGGCTTGTCGGCCGCGGCACCAGCGACATGAAGGGCTTTCTCGCCTGCGTTCTGGCTGCGGTTCCAGGATTTCTGAAACGCCGCCTGACGACGCCGATCCACCTGCTGTTGTCCTATGACGAGGAGATCGGCTGTCTCGGTGTCCGGCCGATGATTGCCGAGTTCGGATCGCAGGTGATCCGTCCCCGCGCCGTCATTGTCGGCGAGCCGACCAGCATGGCGGTCGTCGACGCTCACAAGGGCCCGGTGCGCTGGCAGATTGAAATCAACGGACGGGCGGCGCATTCAAGCATGGCGCATCTCGGCGTCAACGCCATCACCTATGCCGGACGGCTGCTTGGCGAAATCTCCGCAATCGAGGCCGAACTCAAAATGCGGCCACCAGAACTGCGGTTCAACCCACCGTATCCAACGCTTCAAGTGACGATGATCGAGGGCGGCACGGCGTCCAACATCATTCCCGTCAGTTGCCGCTTCGGGTTCGAAGTGCGCGCTATTGCCGGGCTCGATATTGACGCCATTGAACGACGTCTCAGCACCTTCATAGAAACGTCTTGCCTGCCCGAAATGCGCGCCGTGGCGCCGGACAGCGGCATTACGCTCAAGCGCACCAACTCCGTCCCGCCGTTCGCCGCCACGCCGAATTCCGAGGCCGTCGCCCTGGCCCTTCGGTTAACGGGCAAGAACGAGACGTTCGCCGTCTCCTATGCGACCGAGGCGGGGTTGTTCCAGGACGCCGACGCGCCCTCGGTCATTTGCGGCCCGGGCAGTATCGATCAGGCCCATACAGCCAATGAATGGATCGCCAAGTCCGAACTCGCCGCCTGCTCGGCCTTCCTTGAAAATCTTGGCGACTGGGCCGCCGCTTGAGGGTAGTGACTCAGTTTCATTTTTTCTGCGCACTTTGGCAGCGTGCCTATTGACAGTGTGAATTTAGTCAGTGTACATCCAGAAGTGGATGAGGCTTTCGCCTTTGTGAGTGCTCACCTCACTCCAAAATTCCCTCAT
>JANORU010000251.1:0-6735 GCA_031415475.1 Hyphomicrobium sp. | reverse complement strand
CACTGCCTGAATGGGAAAACGGCTGTCCGCAGCCGCGGCAGAGTGCAAAGGCCCCCGGCTTAATATCGTGGTCGACGGTCACCCGCCGATCGAACACGAAGCACTCCCCTTGCCATAGGCTGGCCTCGGCCGGGACTTTTTCCAGGTAGTTCAGGATGCCGCCATCGAGTTGATAAACTTCGGGAAAGCCGAGGTGGCGGAGATAGGCTGACGCCTTTTCGCAGCGGATACCGCCGGTGCAGAACATGGCGACCTTGGGCATCTGCGCGGGGTCCAATTCGCGGGCCGCAAAATCCTTGAAGCCGGAGAAAGCCCGCGTGCCGGGATCGAGCGCGCCCTTAAAGGTTCCGGCCGCCACCTCGTAGGCATTGCGGGTGTCGATCACCACAACGTCGCCGGACGCAATGAGCGCATTCCAATTCTCCGGCGCGACACGGATGCCAGTTGCCCGCGACGGATCGGCTTCAGGCGCGCCGAAGGTGACGATTTCCGGTTTCACTTTGACCTTGAAGCGGCCGAAGGGCTGGCGAGCGGCTTGAGAGACTTTGATGGTGAGATCGGCAAAGCGCGGGTCTGACCGGAGGTCGCCGAGGAATTTTTCCATCGCGTGAGGTGCGGCGGAGATGGTGGCGTTGATGCCCTCCGCCGCCAGCAGGATCGTGCCTTTGAGGTCGAGCCCGTCGCCGCGCGCACCGAGTTGCAGCTTGAGCGACTCGAGATCGTCGAGTGCGACAAACTTGTAGAATGCAGCAACTGAGAAAACCGGGTCGGGCATTACATCTTCGTCATTCTCTGTGCGCTGTAACGTGCAACTTCGATCGCTCATCACAATGCCGTTGGCCGCAGAACGTCAACGGTACGACCGCAATACCGATCAGAAGCCCGGCAAACAATCGCTTTTCCGACATGACAGACGTTTCATGTTGTCCCGGCACTTTTTATAGCCTCACGCCGGCTCACGGGCTGCGTCAAAACACTGACCGCAACGTGAGTGGCAGTGAGCCAAATCCTTGCCTACATGCCGGTCATCCACGGCACACATCCGGTGCCGGATCAGCGCTCCCCGCGCTGTCAAACAATCCTGAGGAGACCAACCCATGATCCGTTCATTCGCATTTGCCTCGATCGCCGCTGTAGCCTTTGCCGCTCCGGTTCTCGCCAACGACCAGGCCGCTGATGCCGTCGACCCGGCAGCCGTCAAGGCCTACACCGCACAGCTTTCGAACGCCGCCAACGAGCAGCAGGTCCGCAAGCTCCTGAACGTTCAGGGCTACTCGCAGATCTCGCCGCTGACCCGCGACGAGAACGGCCGCTGGACCGGCACCGCCGTCAAGAACGGTAAGCCTGTCGGCGTTGCCATTGCGCTGCCGGCAAAGCCGGCCGCAGTTCCGGCGACCAACTAATCGTCGCCACAAGACCCGCCGCGCCGACGGCGTGTGAGAAGCGCGTCAGACCCCTTCCCGTCTGACGCACCTCAAGGCGCCCGTTTGCTCTTCCGAGCGAGCGGGCGCTTTTTTGTTTGGGGCGCGGTCCGAGCCAAGTCTCTGACCTGCTTCATTGGATGCTCTTGCCATTGAAACCCATTGCGACGACGGTGCGGGTTCAAGACAACTAGGACCCGAGCCCAGCTATGCCCGCACGCGCGTTGATGTTCATGGGCACGGGCTCCGATGTCGGCAAATCGCTGATCGTTGCCGGCTTGTGCCGTCACTTTGCCAACCGAGGCATGTCGGTCGCCCCCTTCAAGCCGCAGAATATGTCGAACAATGCCGCCGTGACGAGCGACGGCGGCGAGATTGGCCGCGCGCAGGCGCTGCAGGCGCGGGCCGCGCGGGTTGCGCCTACGGTCCACATGAACCCAATACTTTTGAAGCCACAAAGCGAAACCGGAGCACAGATCATCGTGCAAGGCCGCATGACCGGTTCGGCCAAGGCACGCGAATTCCAATCCCTCAAGCGCGATCTGATGCCGGCCGTGCTCGACAGTTTCAACAAGCTCAAAGCGGCATTCGATCTGGTGCTGATTGAAGGCGCAGGCAGTGCATCGGAAATCAACCTGCGCGCTAATGATATCGCCAACATGGGGTTTGCGCGCGCCGCCGATGTGCCGGTGGTGTTGATCGGCGATATCGATCGCGGCGGCGTCATTGCCAGCCTGGTCGGCACCAAGCACGTTCTTGAGGCTGGCGACGCAGCGATGATCCGCGGCTTCCTCGTCAACAAGATGCGCGGCGATGCCAGCCTGTTCGCCGACGGCATGACGGCGATTGCCGGCAAGACCGGCTGGGCGCCGCTCGGGCTCGTGCCCCACTTTGACGAGGCGAAACAACTTCCGGCCGAAGATGCGCTAGCCCTGCGCTCGATGGCGAAGGACGGCGCCGGCGGCGGCGGCGGCTTCAAAATCGCCGTGCCGGTTTTGCCGCGCATATCCAATTTTGATGATCTCGATCCGTTGCGCGCCGAGCCGGGCGTCAATGTTATACTGATCGAGCGCGGAACGCCGCTGCCCGCCGATGCCGATCTCATCCTGCTCCCGGGCTCAAAGGCGACGATTGCCGACCTCCATGACCTGCGCGCTAGCGGCTGGGACATCGATCTCAAGGCCCACGTCCGTCGCGGTGGCCGCGTGCTCGGCATGTGCGGCGGCTACCAGATGCTGGGGCAGCGCATTTCTGACCCTCATGGCATTGAAGGCGTGCCCGGTTCAATCGAAGGCCTTGGACTGCTCGACATCGCAACAACATTCGGACGTGAGAAGAAACTCCAATCCGTCACCGGCACGCTCAGCGGCTCCAATGCCGCGTTTGCAGGATATGAAATGCACGTCGGCGAAACACATGGCCCCGATACAGCGCGTTCCATGCTGCGCTTTGCCGATGGCCGCACCGATGGCGCCACCTCCGCCGATGGTCTCGTCATGGGCTGTTATGTGCACGGGCTGTTCGCCGATGACGCGGCGCGCGGCGCGCTTCTCAAGCGCTTAGGCACCGCATCGACTGCCGGCAGTTACGAGGCAATGATCGACGACACGCTTGATCGCCTTGCCGAGCATCTTGCACGCCACATCGACATCGAAAAGCTGCTCAGCCTCGCACGCTGAACCAAGTTGCCAATAGCGCGGCGGCCATGACCGCCCACGCCAACAACGCCAACCGCAGAGCGCGCCGGATGTCGGCGGCATTGGCGTCACGCCGGCCATTGCCCATATAGGCGTCGCTGGTCATCACACCACCGTACCGGCGCGGACCATTGAGTTTGAGGCCGAGTGCACCAGCCATGGCCGCTTCCGGCCAGCCGGCATTCGGAGAGCGATGGCCTGCCGCATCGCGCAGCATCGACGTCAGAGCGCCGTGAGGCGATCCGTGCGGAAGCATCAGCGCGGCGAGCGCGAAAAACAGCCCCGATAGTCGCGATGCGGGCAGATTGACGAGGTCGTCGAGCCGCGCCGCTGCCCAACCAAAGCTCCGGTGGCGCGCCGTCAAATGGCCGATCATGCTGTCGGCGGTGTTGATCGCCTTGTAGGCGACGAGTCCCGGCAGTCCAAGAAGTAGAAACCAGAACAGCGGCGCGACCACGCCATCCGACGCATTCTCAGCTAAGCTCTCGATCGCTGCGCGGGCAACACCGGGCTCGTCGAGCACTTCGGAATCGCGGCCGACGATGCGAGACACGGCGGCGCGGCCGGCTACAAGTCCCTGCCGCTCGAGCGCTTCGGCCACATCGCGAACGTGAGTGTACAGGCTGCGGCCGGCGATCAGCGTCGCAGCCAACAAGCCTAAGGCAATTGCGCCCGCAATCGAGTTTGAGAGTTGCCACGAGATTGCCGTGGCGATGCTGACCGGAATGGCAACACTCAATCCCAGCGCGACAACACCCGACAGCCGCCGCACAATCGGGCTCCATGTTTCTCGATTGAGGGACCGGTCCAATGCATCGATCAGCGCGCCGATCCACGTGACTGGATGGCCAATGCGCCGGTAGATAGCGTCTGGATATCCGACAACCGCATCGAACGCGAGTGCAACGAGGGCCGCAATGAGTGTTGTTTCAGCGGACACGACGCAGCCCCGCGTCAATCGCCGGCATGGGCTGGCACCGCCACCGCGGTAAGATTTTCGGCAACGACGTCCCGCAGCGCTTCGCCGATCAGCACCAGAACCGGACCGGCAAAGGTCTCGGGATGCACCGCGTCGGCGATTGCTCCGAGAGTCGAGACCAAGACCTGCTCATTCGGTCGCGTGGCATTGGCGACGGCAAGCGCCGGCGTCGCCGGATCGAGCCCGTGCGCCATGGCAACCGCCGTCAATTCGGCGAGCGTGTGCTTGGGCATATAAACGACGGTCGTGGCTGCGGGATCGGCAACGGCTGCCCAGTCGATATCGGGGGGAAGCTTTCCGTGACGGTCGTGGGCCGTGATGTATTGCAGGCGCCGGGCATGATCGCGATGGGTGAGCGACACGCCGAGCCGGGCCGCTGCGCCTTGCGCCGACGTAATCCCCGGCACGATTTCGACCGCAATACCGGCCGCGCGGCACGCTGCTATCTCTTCGCCAGCACGGCCAAATATCAGAGGATCGCCGGACTTCAAACGCACGACGCGGCGGCCCTGGCGCGCCAGTTCGACCATCATCGCATTGATATCCGGCTGCTTACAGGATGTTCGATAGCCGCGCTTGCCGACATTGAGAATTTCGGCCCCCTTGCGCACATACGCCAGAACCGGTTCCGCCACGAGATCGTCGGTTAGAACAACGTCGGCGGATGCGAGCGCGCGTAGCGCCTTGAGCGTCAACAGTTCCGGATCGCCCGGACCGGCGCCAACCAAGGTCACGCGACCCAGAGGCGGCGCGTCCACAGTCTCGTGCCGCGCACTAATCTGATCGTTTGAGAATACACGCGAGCCCGGCGGCGTTCGATTTTGCCAGCCGTGACGCTCCAGCTCCGGATCGAGATGTTCTTCCTCCGGCCAGCCGAGCAGCAGATAACCAACAAGCTTCCAGTCCGGCGAAACGCCGAGAGTGTGGGTGACCTTATCGGCGTCGAGTATCGATACCCAGCCGAGGCCAAGTCCTGCTTCGCGGGCGGCGAGCCAAAGTACCGTGATCATACACGTGCACGACTGGTCGAGCGTCTCTGGCATCGTCTGGCGGCCGAGGCCGTGCCCTTGGCCTGTTGCCCGGTCACAAAAGACCGCAAGTTGGACAGGAGCCGCATCGAAGCCGGCGAGCTTCAGCGTCACGTACTGCTCGTGCTGGTCACCGTTATAAAGGCCAGCCGCAGCCGTGTTCGCGGCCTTAAAATTTTCGGCCATCGCGCGCCGCGCCACCGGGCACTGAACTTTGATGATCCGCCACGGCTGGCTGTTACCAACCGACGGTGCAAGATCGGCAACCGCTATGAGTTTATCGACCGTAGCGTCTGGAACAGGATCGGTGCGGAACCGGCGAACGTCGCGACGCCAACGAACAAGCTGCTCGAGGGATGTCCACGCGGCTGCACCAGCGGCCCCGGCTTGCTTGGCCGATTGCCGATCGTCGCTGCCGCTCGCATTGTCGCGTGCCATCAATTGTCCAAATGACATGGTCCGGGTTCGGCCGCCATGGTTCCACATGCCGGTCCAACAAGCGATCAATAGACCGGCCGCTCGCCGCTGTCGCCGGTTACATGTGCCGCGGGGCGAACATTGGTGCGGGTTCGAAGCCTTTCCTCGAACCGGAACCTGCGCGATGGGTTGGCGGGTGGCATCGCGCAACCAAAAATGGTGCGGACGGTGGGACTCGAACCCACACGCTCTTTCGAACTCAGGATTTTAAGTCCTGTGTGTCTACCGGTTCCACCACGTCCGCGTGCCGGGAATCGGGCCTTTATGCGACGGCGGACGGACCGGCGCAATCTCTTAGCAATCAACCAGGATATTTGCCGGGGAGCATTTTACTGCGCGCCGCCGGCACCTTCCTTGGAGGCCCGCTGATCGGGGGCATCGGCTGGCGGCGTGGCCGCAGGCGCACCGCCGGCCTTCACCATCTGGGCCCGCACATCTTCCGGCTTGTCGACGGCGAAGCTATGCGGGTGCTCAGGATCGGTCTTGCTGACGAGGTCGCTGCGGACATCGCCGTCCGGCGTCAGAAATACGGTGCGCGGGACGTACGTGCCATCTGGCGCAAAGGCGCCGTTGGCCACCTTGTCGGCATCGGCGTCAACCAGGATCATCACCAGATTGCGCGATGCTTCGACGACGCCCGGATCCTTGAAGACTGAGCGATACGACTTGCAGGCCGTGCACCACGAGGCATGAAAGACCATCATGACCGTCTTGCCGGTCTTGGTCGCCTCCGGGATGCCTGACCGCAGATCGTGCCAGGCGATGGCCGGCGCATTCCAGACTTCGGCCAGCGTCGGCGTGCCTGCACGTGCGGGCAATGGGAGGACCGCAAGGCCGGCGGCGAATAGAACTGCGGCAACGGATTTCAAACTCATGGAAAACCGGGTCCTTAGGTGACACGCTCGACGTGTCTACACGCCATGTACGTGACAAAATCAAGATGGGATTGCCGGCCCCCGTGCCAAGCCGCTTAGCTGCCGCTGGCGTCAACCCCAAGAAGAGGGGCAATGCGGGAGATAATACGGCCAGTGGTTGGCGCCGCATTGCGGCCGGCGGTGATCTGGCCGCCAGTCTCACTCGACCCCTTCGGCTCAAACAGCAGGACCAGCGTCACAAATCGCGGAGCGTCCATG
>JANORU010000250.1:0-4514 GCA_031415475.1 Hyphomicrobium sp. | reverse complement strand
TCGGTCCCGCGGCCGCCCTCGATGCGATCGAGACCATTTCCACCATGGATGGCATCGATGCCATCTCCACCTTTCATCAAATCATTGCCGTCGCCGCCAAAGAGATTGTCGTTATCTTTTTCGCCGTCGATGGTGTCGTTGCCCACGCCTCCATCGATGAAGTCCTTGCCATCCCACCCGTAGAGGCCGTCGTTTCCGGTCTCGCCGTAAACCAAGTCGTTGCCGTCCGAACCTCCCATGACGTCATTACCCGCGCCGCCGTAGAGGTAGTCATCTCCCGAATTTCCGTTGACGAAGTCGTTGCCATTGTTTCCGTAGAGGATGTTTGCTCCGGTATCGCCCCGGATATCATCTGTCAGGGCCGACCCCATCACGTTCTCGAATTGTACGATTTGCGTGACTTCTTTGGTGGCGTAGTTCTGTGCATATCCGGACAACAAATTGACTCTCACCCCTGTTTGGTTCGCAGAGAGATCAAGGCTGTCGGTGCCAAGGCCGCCGTAGTATGCTTGCCCGCCGCGCTGTCCGGCATTGGCCGATGAATCGAGGCTCGAATGTACCGTGTCGTCGCCTACGCCGGTGGAAATAACGTCCCGGCCCGACCACGACCCGTCTAGGGCCGACGTGTCGTAGACGTGTTCGTTGCCGCCATCGATGTCGTTGAAAAAATCGTTGCCGCCGAACATGCGGACCAAATCGCCCGCCGAGGTCCCGTAAATTGTGTCATTCGTAAATTGATCGGTCCAAGTGTTGTTGATGGATACGAGGTCGCTTAGCCCGTAGTAATAGTAGGCCGGGTAGAATGTATAAAAGATTGTCATGACTGGTGTCCCGATTTGGAGTTCATGAAAACTGCATTCGGGAATGGCTACGCCGAACAATCGAGCCCTTCTGTTCCTGGCGGAACAAGTCAGATCCGATTAATCCCAAGACCTCACAGGGATGGCGTTTCGAGCGAGACTCGCCCGGTCCAAGATCAAGGACTGGCAGCGGCTTTCGGCGGCTCAGCCGATGGCGGCTGTGGCGCATTCGCCGGTGCGGTCGTCGTCGCCTTTGCAACCGCCGGCTTCTGCGCAGGCTTCGCCGGAGTTGTCGTCTTCACAGCGGGCTTGCCCGGTTCCGGCTTTGGATTGCCGTTGGCGTCGTAAAGTTTCGCGCAGCGCTGATAGAGGAACTTGTTGACCGACTTGATCATGCCTTTGTGGAAAATGCCAAGACTGTCTTCCAGATTGGCCGCGGTCCAAACGGTCGCCGTGATCGTGGCCGGTCCATCGACGTCGGCGAGGTTGATCCAGATCTTGTCGGCCTTGCCGTCCTTGAACATCAGCCGCGGCGCGAGCTTGGCCGTCACGGGCTTCGCCTCGCCTTCTCGGTCAACCGTGCATTTCACGGTATGAGATGGGATGTCGATCGTGTGCTCGGACTGAGTGAGCGCCGCGATAATGTCGGCTTGGCTGAGCGACAGCGTGACGGCGCACTTGGCATCGCCAAATCCCCATTTCACCGCTTTGTTCTCGCCCTTCTTCAGGGTGTCCTTGGCCCAGGTTTTGGTCAGCGGGCATTTGAAGTCGTCACCCGTCACTTTTTTTGTCAGCGCCATGGTGCACAGGCGGCGTTCGCAGGCTTTGAGAATTTCCGCCTCTTTGGGATCCGGCTGCAGCGCCAGGGCCTGACCGGCAACTAAGAAACTCAAGGCCGATCCGAGGCTTAGGATGCCATGGCGCGGGCGCAATCGGCGGGCAGGGCAGGCGGCGGCGCGAGGCATCGCAGTCCTCTTTGAATAGTCGAGACGTTCTGCCTCATCACTAAGCATTAAGCCAGCAATGAGGCCCGCGCGCATGTCGCACCGTTGCGGCAGCGTAAAGCACGGCAGAACCGCTTGAAGGACTGCGGGTCATGGGCTACCAACACACGCATCAAATCAACGCTTTAGAAGGGGAAACACATGGGCGTCGATACCTCCAAGGGCCATGCGGCCATGGATTATCCTCAGCACAACGAAACCTACGGCCGGTTTCTTGGTTACACCAAGTTCGCGATCATCTTCCTTGTGCTCCTGCTCGCAGCGATGAAGTTTTTCCTGGTCTGAGCCGGGGCTGAGTATGGTCCGTTGATCTTTGGTCGCCGTTGACCTTCGCGGACAATCTTTCCATTGGCGCTGGTATTCCTGACGGGATATGGCGCCAATGTTTCATCTGATGCTCGTCTTCTAATCCGGCGGTGCTTTGTGTGCCGCCTCTAACCCCGGACGTTGCCATGCTGACCATCGCCGTCACCGCTGAAGGCCCCGACGAGCCGCGCGTTGCGATCTCGCCGGAGACGGTGAAGAAATATGTCGCTCTTGGCGCCGCCGTGAAGGTGCAATCGGGTGCCGGACTGCGCTCTCGATTTTCCGACGAGATGTTGAAAGCGCAAGGTGCCGAGATCGTGGCCACAGCCGCCGAGGCGATCACTGGCGCGGACTTCCTGCTCAAGGTTCGCCGGCCAGATGCCGCCGAGCTGTCGGCTTTGAAGCCCGGCGCTATGGTTGCGGCCATGATCGACCCGCACGGCGAACGCGCCGCGCTCAATGCCGCGGCCGGGTCGGGCGCGACGCTGTTCTCGATGGAGTTCATGCCGCGCATCACGCGTGCCCAGTCGATGGACGTGCTGTCGAGCCAGGCAAACCTCGCCGGCTACAAGGCCGTTGTTGATGGTGCGTCGATGTTCGGTCAAGCCCTGCCGATGATGATGACGGCGGCGGGCACCGTTCCAGCCGCCAGGGTGTTCATCATGGGCGTCGGCGTTGCCGGTCTGCAGGCGATCGCCACCGCGCGGCGCATGGGTGCCATCGTAACGGCAACTGACGTTCGCCCCGCCACGAAAGAACAGGTGCAATCGCTCGGCGCCAAGTTCATTGCCGTCGAGGACGACGAATTCAAACAGGCGCAGACGGCCGCCGGCTACGCCAAGCCGATGTCGCCGGAGTATCAGGCCAAGCAAGCCGAACTTGTCGCCGGCCATATCAAAATCCAGGACATCGTCATCACGACCGCGCTCATTCCAGGCCGGCCGGCGCCGCGGCTCATCACCAAGGCGATGGTCGACAGTATGAAGCCGGGCGCGGTGATCGTTGATCTCGCCGCCGAACGCGGCGGCAACTGCGAAGCAACGGTTCCCGGACAGACGGTCGACGTCGGCGGCGTCAGAATCGCCGGTCCGCTCAATCTTGCCGGTACCGTGCCGGTCAACGCGTCGAGCCTCTACGCCAAGAACCTCTACACCTTCCTCGAGACGATGATCGACAAGAAGGACAAGGCCCTCAAGATCAATTGGGAAGACGAGATCGTCAAAGGCACTCTGGTCGCCAAAGACGGCAAAATCGTTCACCCCAATCTGCAATCCACGGCGTGATGGAGAATCCAATGATGCGTCTCGCCCTAGCACTCATTTCGTTTGTTGGTTTGGCACTCCCCGCCCTCGCCTCGGAAGGCGCCGGCGGCGCGGTCGATCCGGCGATCTACCGGCTGATGGTGTTCGCGATGGCGATCTTCGTCGGCTACTACGTCGTCTGGAGTGTCACGCCCGCCCTGCACACGCCGCTGATGTCGGTCACCAACGCGATCTCGTCGGTGATCGTGGTCGGGGCGCTGTTGTCGGCCGGCGTTTCGCTGGCCATGGAGGGCAGCTGGCTCGCCAAGATCTTCGGCCTGCTGGCGCTCGTCATGGCCTCGATCAACATCTTCGGCGGCTTCCTCGTCACCAGCCGCATGCTGGCGATGTACAAGAAGAAAGAGCCCAAGAAAGACGCCCCGAAGTAATCCGCATCACTGCTTACCAATTCGCGAATTCGTTTGCCCGGACTGACAGACCTTTGACACCCAGGACACTGAGACCCAGGACACTTAAATCATGAGCGCCAACTTCGCCGCCCTTCTATATCTGGCTGCCGGGATCCTCTTCATCCTGGCGCTGCGCGGGCTGTCGCATCCCGAAACGTCGCAACGGGGCAATACCTACGGCATGATCGGGATGGCGATCGCCATCCTGACCACGCTCGGTCAGCTCGGCGCACCGGACTCGGTGCTGACCTGGCTGCTGGTCGCGGCGGGCCTGGGCACCGGCGGGTTCATCGGCGCCAAAATCGCGCGCGAAATTCCGATGACGCAGATGCCGGAACTGGTGGCCGCCTTTCATTCGCTGGTCGGTATGGCCGCCGTCATGGTCGCGGCCGGCGCGCTGTACGCGCCCGAAGCCTTCGGTATCGGCACGGCCGGCAATATTGCCGGCGCCAGCCTGCTCGAAATGGCGCTCGGTGTTGCCATCGGCGCCATCACCTTCACCGGCTCGGTGATCGCGTTCGCCAAGCTGTCCGGCAAGATGTCGGGCGCTCCGATCCTGCTGCCAATGCGCCACATCATTAACGGCTCGCTGTTCCTGCTGCTCGCCTACCTCATCTACGCGTTCTGCATGTCGGGCGGATCGGCGTGGCTGTTCTGGGCGATCACGCTGGTGGCGCTCGTGTTCGGCGTCCT
>JANORU010000249.1:0-2944 GCA_031415475.1 Hyphomicrobium sp. | reverse complement strand
CCGTCGCCGTGTAGGCCCGTGACCTGACCGATCATCAGACGCACCTTGCCGTCGCGCACGAGATCGCGCATCTGCTCGACGGAGTGCGGAGCGCCGCGGAACTCATCGCGGCGATGAAGTAGCGTGAGGCTGTTGGCGACGGGATGTAGATTGAGCGTCCAATCGAGCGCTGAGTCGCCGCCGCCGACGATCAGAATGTCCTTGCCGCGCAGGTCCTCCATGCGGCGGACGGAATAGTGCACCGAGTGGCTCTCATAGGCTTCGATGCCCTCGAGCGGCGGCCGCTTGGGGGTGAACGATCCGCCACCGGCAGCGACCACCACGACCTTTACGAGAAACGTTTTGCCGGCATCGGTGACCAGCCGGAAGCGGCCGTCGCCCTCGCGCGTCAGCGCATCGATGCGTTCGCCGTAGTGAAACACAGGATCGAACGGCTTGATTTGTTCAAGCAGCCGATCGGTCAATTCCTGCCCAGTAACGATCGGCAGACCCGGGATGTCGTAGATCGGCTTTTCCGGATAGAGTTCGGCGCATTGCCCGCCCGGCTTGCCGAGAATGTCGACCACGTGAGCGCGGACATCGACGAGACCCAGTTCGAACACTGCGAACAAGCCGATCGGGCCGGCGCCGATGATCAGAACATCGGTCTCAATCGTCGCCGCGCCGTTTGAAGTCACGTCGGTCATCCTATTCCTTTGTCAGCAGCGGCGAGCAGCTCATGGACACGAATTAGAACTGCTTGGCCGGGATGCGGACCACGAGGCCGTCGAGCTCGGTGCTGACCTTAATCTGACAGCACAACCGGCTCTCCTCGCGAACATCGAACGCGAAGTCGAGCATATCCTCTTCCATGGCCGACGGCTTGCCGGCTTTATCCCGCCATGCGGCATCGACATAGACGTGGCAGGTGGCGCACGCGCAGGCGCCGCCGCATTCCGCCTCAACCCCTTCAATGGTGTTCATTTTAGCCGCCTCCATCACCGTCAGTCCCGGTTCGGCGTCGACCGTCTGGCTGCTGCCGTCGGGTTGAATGAACGTGATCTTGGCCATCGTGTCTCAAGGTCCTGAGGGTAACGTCGCTCGCGCCACGCACGCCAATATCGGGGCGCGGGCGGGCTCAGTTAGACATGGCAAAGCTGGAATTCAAGCGTCCGAGAGGCCGCGGTACATCGGCCCGGCGTACTTGCGCGCCGCGCGGGCGGGCGGCCGCTGTTGGCGTTGACTTATAGGGGCGGCCAATTCTTTAAACCAGTCAGTTGGCCGAGAGGTCGCGGATGTAGCTGACCGCTTCGGCGGCCGCTGCCTCAACCGAGGCCAGGGCGGCCAAGGCGGTTTCGCTGCCCGGCCGTTCGGCCTGCTCCTCAGCGGCCAGCGCCGCCCGGGCCAGGCGCCACGCACCGACCGCACGCGCCGAACCCTTCAACGTGTGGGCGGCGACATGCCAGGCTTTTGGCGTCGAAGCGTCCTTCAATGCCGCCAGCGTCTTGGGCAGCTCGGCCGCGAACAGGCCAAGGATCTCGATTTCGAGTTGCTTATCCCCCAGCGTGTAGCGGCGCAAATGCGTCAGATCGACAGGCCAAGGCGCCGCCGGATCGATCCAGCGAGCGGAATGTCGCTCGTCCGGACTTATGGTCCCCGTCGCATCCATGGTCGTCACGCTCCGACTTTTATCCGCACCGCGGCGACGCGGGCCCCATCGGAGCTGGCACGACGTGGCCGCTGCCGCACAATGGATAACTTTAGCAGCCCGGTGATAAGCCCATGTAAATGCGCCGTGAAATTCCGGGCTCTAAATCTTAAACTCCCGCTAACCAAAAGGTCCCCGGCGGGGCAAAGCGCGTTCTTCATTCAGCCGTAATATAGGCCTACCCGGACGAGGTCAGAATTGGAGACTTTCTGTCTCGCGCAGAACGCCTAAAACTCGAATTTGCCGTTTGAGTTAGCCGTTTCGAATGGGCTATCAAGAAAGCTCGTCGGCCCGCCAATACCGGGCCAGCAATTCCGGCGGGTGGGCCGAGAACGGATCATGGCAAAAGACAACATCGTTGCCGTCGAGCCACCGAGCCTCGACCTGAGCCGCCTTCGCGGCCCGTCCGAACCGGCTGGACCCCAATTGCCAGGACCGCAATCACAAGCGACCGCATCGCCATCCGAGGCGTCCAGCTCAACGCCGGCCAGCCCGCCGATGTCGTCACCGCCGCCGATGCCCGGCGCGTTTCGCCACCCACCGAACAAATCCGCGATTGCCGCCGCGCCGCCGCCGGCCAGCAACGATATTACCCAAGACCCTGCTCAAGATCCTGGAGATCCTGGCGCCCAACCGCCGCGCCGGGCCGCCAAGCGCCGGCCGGCCGGCCCACCGCGCGCGCGGATCGCGGCCAATGACGATTCCCCGTCAATCGGTGGCCTGATCTACGCGCTCGATCAGAAGCCGGAAAACACGCCGTTCCGCTACGCCATGATCGCCAGCGTGGTGTGGACGATCATTGGCTTTGGTTTTGCCTGGGTGAGCCTCGGCGCCGAGTTCAGCGCCGGTGCGAGCCTCGGCGATGTTCTGACCCGCTCGACCACGTTCTTCATCCTGGCGGCCGTCGTGGTGCCGATCGCCGTCCTGTGGTTCCTTGCTCTGCTTGCCTGGCGGTCAGAGGAACTGCGGCTCAGATCGTCGACCATGACCGAAGTTGCAATCCGGCTCGCCGAGCCTGACCGCATGGCCGAACAGTCAATCGCGTCGCTCGGCCAGGCCGTCCGCCGCCAGGTCTCGTTCATGAACGATGCGGTCTCTCGCGCACTCGGCCGTGCTGGCGAACTCGAAGCCCTGGTGCACAACGAGGTCGCCGCGCTTGAGCGGTCCTATGAGGAAAACGAACGGCGCATTCGCGGCCTCATCCAGGAACTGTCCGGCGAACGTCACGCCCTGCTCAACACCAGCGAGCGCGTCACC
>JANORU010000248.1:0-5112 GCA_031415475.1 Hyphomicrobium sp. | reverse complement strand
AGGGCTTGCGGACCCTGCCGGGAGTGCGGCAGCGGCGCCCGGCCGGGTTGGCGCTGCTTGTCCTGATGTTCGTGTCGCTGGCGCTGTTGGCTCTCAACCGAATGGAAAACAGCTACGTCCGCGATGTTCGCTGGAAGATTACCGAATGGATGACTCCGGTGCTGAGTGCTGCGATCGTGCCGCTCGAACCGCTGCGCCGCGCCGGGCACAACGCCGCCGAAATGGTCGATTTGGTCGGCGAGCTCGAGCGGTTGCGCAATGAGAACCAGCAGCTCAAGGGTTGGCAATGGCGGGCCAGTGAATTGGAACGCAAGCTCGCCGATCTGTCAGCCAGCTCAAACACGGCGCGTGACTCTAAGATTGATTTCGTCACCGCCCGGGTGATCGCCCATTCATCCGGCGCGTTTGTCCGCAGCGCCATGATCAATGCCGGGCGCGAACAGGGCATCAAAACTGGATACCCGGTCATGGGCGGCGATGGTCTTGTCGGCCGGATCGATGATACCGGTCCGAATGCGGCGCGCGTCCAGCTCCTGACCGACTTCAACAGCCGCGTTCCCGTGCTGATCGGCCGGAGTGCGATCCGCGCCATCTTGGCCGGCGATAACGGCCCGTCGCCAAAATTGATTTATGTCGGCTCTGATACCGAGGTCAAACCTGGCGATGACGTGTCGGCGTCGGGCGTCGGGGGTATCTTTCCAAGGGGCCTCAGGATCGGAACGGTGGCGGACATCGGCCAGCCGATGCGCGTTCGTTTGAATGGAAATTTCGATGCGCTCGAGTATCTGAGCGTTCTGTTTTACGAAAGCCCGGCCATCGAATTGCTGGACGGCGATGGAGCGGTCAAAGGCGCGGCGGTTTCCAAAAAATCTCCTGCTGCCGCAGTGCCACAGTAGCGGATGCCCGGTATGACCGTCGTCAACAAGCTCGTTCCTGCATTGACCATCCTGCTGCTTGTGCTGCTGGCCGTCCTGCCCTGGGGCTTTCCGTCGTCCAGCCGGTTTGTCTTGCCGTTCTTGCCCTGCATCGCCATCCATTTCTGGGTGGCAAGCCATGATGATGCGCTGCCGGAGTGGGTGGTGTTCGCCGCCGGCCTGTCGGTCGATGTTTTGACCAACGGTCCACTTGGGTATTGGTCGTTCATCTACCTTTTGACGTTCGCTTTGGCCTTGCAGTCCCGCCACTTGCCCGGCGGCGGCGCGGGACTCCATTGGTTGACGTTTGTCACCGGACTGGCGATCACGGTCATCACCGCCTGGGCGCTCTCGTCACTGTATTTCTTCGAGTTCGCCGACTGGCAGGCGTTCGCGGTGGCCGCAATGGCCGCCGGCATCGCCTATCCGATTGTCGCGCTCGTACTCAGGGCGCTCGATAGCCTGGTGCCCGACCGGCTTGATCATCGCCTTGAGCGAGGGGCCTGATCGCCATGTCGGGCAACCCGGAGGATGATGACGGCCAGAGCCGGATTTTCAATCGGCGGGCTCTGCTGCTCGGCGGGGGACAGTTGGCGGCGTTCTCGGTACTCGGCGGCCGACTCTATCAGCTGCAGGTCATGCAAGGCAGCCGCTATGCGCCGCTCGCCGATGACAATCGCATCAGTGTACGCGGCCTCGCGCCCCGCCGTGGCCGGATTTTCGATCGAACCGGTCTGGTCATCGCCGACAACCGGGAATCGTTTCGCGTTTCGGTTCTGCCTGCCTCACCTGCGGAACTCAGACGAATCCTCGACATCATCAACCGGATCGCTCCGCTATCGAGCGACGACATTGAACGTGTTCTGGCGAAGGCTAAAACGTCCTCGCGCAGCCGCCCGGTTATCGTTGCGAAAGATCTGACCTTCGATCAAGTCGCAGCCATCAACCTCTTGATCCCGAAGTTGCCGGGTGTCGAAACCGATATCAGCCACGTGCGGGTCTACGGCTACGGGCAGACGATTGGGCACGTCGCCGGTTACGTCGGCAGCGTCGATCGTCCGGCACTCGACGACGATCCGTTCCTGAAACTTCCCGGCGTGCAGATCGGCAAGGCCGGCGTCGAACTCGGCATGGATGCTGATCTTCGCGGCAAAGGTGGTACGCGCCGGTTCGAGGTCGATGCACGGGGCCGCATTGTCCGCAGCCTTGACGAGGTCGAGCCGTCACCCGGCGGCGATATTGCAACGACGATCGACATCAAGCTGCAGGCCAAAGTTCTGGACCGCATGCGCAGCGAGCCACGCGCCGCTGTCGTCGTCATCGACGTTGCGACCGGGGAAGTTGTTGTTCTCGCCTCGGTTCCGACGTTCGACCCCAACGAGCTCGTCACGAAAGTCACCGAAGAAAGCTGGAAAAAGCTGCAGACGGCAGAGCACAATCCACTGCTCAATCGCGCGATCGGTGGACTTTATCCGCCGGGCTCGACGTTCAAAATGGTGACTGCGCTGGCCGCTCTCGAGGCAGGCGCTGTCACGCTCGACGAGCGGATATCGTGCCGCGGCAGCTACGAGTACGCCGACACGACCTACCGCTGCTGGAAGCGCGGTGGCCATGGCCGCAGCGATTTTTCACGCGCTCTGCGAGAATCCTGCGACGTCTATTTCTACGAGCTTGCACAGCGCATCGGCATCGATCGGATTGCCTCGATGGCCCGGCGGCTGGGGCTTGGGCAAACCTACGCCAGCGGTATCGGGTTGCAAAAGCAGGGCATCATTCCCGACACCAACTGGAAGCGCGTCACCTACGGTCAGGGCTGGTTCCGCGGCGAAACAATTCTGGCCGGCATCGGCCAGGGCTACGTACTGACGACGCCGCTGCAATTGGCGGTGATGACGGCACGGCTGGCAACCGGCCGCGCCGTCGTTCCGACCTTGGTTCGCCGCGCAACCGATGGCCAGCCGGAAAATCCGCTGTTTCCGGCTCTCGACATCAAAGCCGAATGGATGGACGCCGTACGCAGAGCCATGGTCGGTGTGGTCAACGAAGTGGGCGGCACCGGCGGCAACGCGAGCCTCGAAGGCAGCAACGCGGTCATCATCGCCGGCAAGACCGGCACGTCTCAGGTTAGATCGAGTGCTGCCATCGACGGCGACAGCGAGGTTGCCTGGGAACATCGCGATCACGCTTTGTTTGTCTCCTACTTTCCCGCCAGTTCGCCGCGCTATGCGGTGGCGGCGGTTGTCGAACACGGTGGTGGCGGCGGATCGGCAGCCGCACCCCTGGTGCGCGACGTGATTTCGATGTTGCTCGAGGACGATCCCATTGCCCGTTCGGCATCGGCCCAAGAGGCGTTGCGCTCGCCGCCGGCCGACTTCGTGCGACGGGAGCGTTAGGTCATGCGGCATTGGTACGCGAGCGAAGCGTCAAGCCAGTCGTCGGCGGAAAAGATCTGGCGGGCCAACTGGATCCTGATCTTGGTCCTGGCCACGTTGGCGGCGATCGGCACGATGACGCTCTATTCGGTATCCGAGGGGTCGTTTTACCCTTGGGCGGAACGGCATGGACTGAGGTTCGTGATTGCCATCGGCATGGTGCTCGCGATGGTCTTGATTCCAATCCGTCTCAGTCTCAAAGCCGCCAATCCGATTTATTTTGTGGCGTTGGCATTGGTTGCGTTGGTGCCGTTCGCCGGCGTCGAGGCGCTCGGTGCGCGACGCTGGTTGAGTATTGCAGGCCTTCAGTTCCAGCCGACCGAGTTGATGAAGCTCGGTCTCCTCCTGGCGCTGGCGCGTTACTACACATGGTTGCCGTCTGAGAAGGTATCCCAGCCGCTGTGGGTGGCAGTGCCCTTGGCGATGATTGCGGTGCCGGTGTTGTTTACGCTCCGCCAGCCCGACCTCGGCTCGGCGGTTTTGTTCGGTGTCGTCGGACTGGCGCTGATGTTTCTCGCCGGCGTGTCGTACCTCTATTTTGCCGGTGCGGTGGCGCTCGGCGGGATCGCGGCACCTCTCGTCTGGACCAGTCTCCATGATTATCAGCGCCGGCGCGTTGAGGTCTTCCTCAATCCGGAGTCCGATCCGCTGGGTGCCGGCTACCACATCACGCAGTCGAAGATCGCGCTTGGCTCGGGCGGCTTTACCGGCAAGGGTTTTATGCAGGGCACACAAAGCCAACTCGACTTCCTGCCCGAGAAGCACACGGATTTCATTTTCACGATGTTTTCCGAGGAATGGGGGTTCGTCGGTGCGATGGCGCTGTTGGCGCTCTACATCGTTCTGCTGGCGACGCTCGGTTCGATGGCGCTCAGGTGCCGGAATATCTTCGGCCGCCTGCTGATTGCCGGGACTGCAGTGACGATCTTCGTCTATGTCGTGATCAACGTCGCCATGGTCACCGGGCTGGTTCCTGTCGTTGGCGTTCCGCTGCCGTTCGTATCTTACGGCGGCACGTCGATGATGACCTTGATGGCCGCCATCGGCCTCGCGCTGTCGGCCAATGCGCATGGCCGGGAACGGATAGATGCCCAAGAACTGCGGGTCTTTTTCTAGCGTCTTTGGCCTGGTTGCCTTGCGACGGTCGAGCGCGCTGGACAGGGAGCAACGGCAGTGCTAGACGCACGCCTCGGCTCGGGTTCGGGCCGCAAATTCGGGCGAGTAGCTCAGTTGGTAGAGCAGCTGACTCTTAATCAGCGGGTCCACGGTTCGAGCCCGTGCTCGCCCACCAAATATCTCAAGAACTTAACTTCTTCTCGCAAGCGCAGTCACTGCGCTTGCGGGAGTTTTGCGTGAGGGGCCCTGCAGGGCTCCTCGGAGAACGACCAATTCCGGGCGCGCTCCATTCCTTTCAACAACTGTCTCCGCCGCATTGATGAGATGGGACAGTTCAGCTGCCGAATAGTGGGTGGTGACGCGCCCTGACTTGTGCCCCAAGAGATCCTGACGATCCTCAAAGCTCACCCCGGCCGCTCTCAGTCTGCGTCCAAATGTGTGCTTCAGGTCATGCACACGGACCTGGGGCAGTTTGACCGCTTTGCGCGCTCGCTTCCAGGCCGGCGTCATCATCCGCGTGATCGGCTTACCCCGAAACGTGAACACGAACGTCGGATCGATGCCGCGCCGGGCGTCGACGACCGAACGCGCGATTCGGTTCAACACCACCAAACGCTCGTCGCCGTTCTTGACGCGAGTCCCGGGGATGA
>JANORU010000247.1:0-5771 GCA_031415475.1 Hyphomicrobium sp. | reverse complement strand
CCGTCGCCGTTCTGCGCGTTCTTGATCGCCTGCCCGGTACCGACCGCGACGACCCGCACCTCGATGCCGGTCTTGGCCGTGAACATCGGCAGCAGGTGTTTGAAGAGGCCGGAATTCTCGGTTGAGGTCGTCGACTGGACGAGGATGAACCGGTCTGCGGCTTCAACGAACGCTGGAGCGCCAGCGAGGCCGGTAAGTGCCAAGAGCGCACCAAGAATCCAAGATTTCGCAGCCATGACCACTCCGAGACGTCGATGTTGAGATTTCTCGTCTGTGACCTTTGCGCGACAGACAAATTTCGCCTCAAGCTATATCCGAATAGATATGGAACGCAAGACCGTCGTGCGACGACTCTGTTATCGTGCGAGTGACTTGCCACGCATCTTTTGGGAATGGCGCATCATGACGACACTGACCAAACTAGGTTCTGCTGCGGCATTGGCCCTGGCATCGGCAGCTCTGAGCACCAGCGCCATCGCCGCCGACTTGGGCGGCAACTGCTGCGCCGATCTCGAAGAGCGCATTGCCGAACTCGAGGCGACGACCGCCCGCAAAGGAAATCGCAAGGTCAAGCTTGAGATCTTCGGTCAAATCAATACCGCGCTGGTCATTTGGGACGATGGCAAGGAGAGCAACGCCTACGTTGGCGACAACGACTTCAATTCGAGCCGCGTCGGGTTCCGCGGCACCGCCAAGGTCGCAGACGGCTGGAAGGCCGGCTACCTCCTCGAGATGGAAACCAATTTCGCGGCGACCGACACCAACGACCAGACCGATGCCTCGTCGCGCGACAAGACGCTCGATCTGCGCTATGCGCACTGGTACTTCGAACATGAAACGTTCGGCAAAGTCACCGTTGGACAAACGTCATCGGCGACCGACAATCTCTATAAGTTCGGAAATATCACCTCGTCGTATGCCGACTCCGAACTCCACTATAACGGCCAGTTTTTTCTGCGCTCAGTGACCGGCGGCACCACGTCGACATCGCTGCGGTGGGATACCATCGCCAACAACCTCGATACGTCACGCGGAAATTTCGTCCGCTACGACACCGCCTCGCTCGGCGGGTTCGTCGCCTCCGCGGCCTGGGGCGACGACGACATCTGGGACGTGTCGTTGCGTTACACCGGCGAGGCCGGTGGATTCAAAATGGCGTTCGGCATCGGTTATGTCGAAGACAATGACGGCGATGACACCCGCTTTGGCGACGAGCCTGATGACATCATCGGCTCAGCTGGCATCATTCACCAGGCAACCGGTCTCTACGTGCATGTCTCCGCCGGCCAGCGTGAGAGCGATGCCCGCCCCGGCTTCGACGACACCGCCCAACATGGCTACGTCCAGGCGGGTATCGAGAAAAAGTTCAACGACTTCGGACCGACGACGCTGTTTGCCGACTATGGACGCTACGAAGATTTCGGCACCGGCACATCGTTTGACCGCAACGTCAGCGCGCCCGGCGGCACCGTCTCCAACAATTCGACCGTGCTTGGCAGCGAAGTGGAACGCTTCGGCGTCGGCTTCACGCAGAAGTTCGAGAGCGCGGCACTCGATATGTATGGCGTGTTCAACTGGTATCAGGCGGACGTAACCGCGACCACGGTCTCCGGCGGCCTTGGCCCGACGGTCAACGTTCCGGTCGAGGATTGGTTCTCGGCAACGCTCGGTTCGCGCATCAAGTTCTAGCCGTTCAGCGCATTACAGCAACAGCTGTCCGTCGAGAAATCTCTGCGCCTCAGGCGTTTTCGGCCGTTCGAAAAAGCTCTTGGCCGGCGTTTTCTCCAGCAGCTGGCCCTGGTGCATCAGGATGATTTCGGTTGCCAGCCGCCGGGCCTGTTTCAGATCCTGTGTCACGAGCACGACATGAAGGCCGGCCTCCGCGGCAGCCTTGATGCGCGCCTCGATCGCGGCCGTCGATGACGGATCGAGATTGGCCGTTGGCTCATCGAGAAACATAACGCCGGGCTTCAGGAGCAACGCGCGGGCAAGCGCCACGCGCTGCTGTTCGCCGCCCGACAACTGCCGTGCGGGCGTATCGATGAGGTGGCCAAGCCCGGCCTCATCGAGCGCTGCGCGCGCATCACGCTCGGCCGTGTCGCGCGCAATTCCGGATGCCATCAGCGGATAAGTCATGTTGGCCAGTGCCGACCGGCGCAGCATGACCGGCCTTTGAAAGACGAAACCGACGTGTCTCGCCCTGTCGCGATCGGGGGACAGCCCGGCCCACAGCACGCGGCCACTGTCGGCGGCAATCAAACCGGCAAGCACCCGGATCAACACGCTCTTGCCCGCACCATTGGGACCGATAATCGTCGGCACAGCTCCCCGGCCATCGATTTCGAGAGTGACGCGATCCAGCAGCGTCCGGCCTTTGCGCACCAGAGTGAGGCTATCGCCGGCGATTGGCACAACCCATCGCGAGGCGGCCGCTCCATTGCCGGCGGCCATGTTGAATGTCGTGCTCATGGCGCGCGCAACCCGGCTTCAGGCTCGCCGCGCGACGACGCCACCATGACGGCCGCATTGACCGCCACCGCTATGACCAGCAGCACGATGCCGAGCGCGATGGCGAGAGCCAGTTCGCCTTTCGATGTCTCAAGCGCTATCGCCGTCGTCATTGTCCGGGTGACGTGGTTGATATTGCCGCCAACGATCAGCACCGCGCCGACTTCGGCAATCGCGCGGCCAAAGCCGGCGAGCACCGCCGTCGCCAGTCCCGCTCGTGCCTCAACGATCAGTGTCGTAGCGCGCGCCAACGGCCCGACGCTCCACATCCGCATCTGCTCGTCGTATTCGGCGTCGAGGTCTTGGACCGCCTGTCGCGTCAGCGACGTCAGAATCGGCGCCACCAGGATAGTCTGCGCAACGATCATCGCGGCCGGCGTATAGAGCCATTGCAGCGACCCAAGCGGTCCGGACGCCGACAGCCACAGGTAGACAACGAGGCCGACAAGTACGGGCGGAAGACCCATCAATGTGTTGACGAGCAGAATAACAGCCGATCGTCCGTAGAATTGGTGCGTCGCAATAAATGCACCCAGCGGTACGGCGATCGCTGCCGACAGCCCGACGGCCGTCAAGCTCACAGTCAGCGAGAGCCCAACGATTTCGATCAGGTCGCCATCGAATTCGAGCAGCAGTGCCACTGCGTCTCGCCAAACATCACTCACGACCGCTCCCATACACGACCCATTTTTCCGGCGAAAACCAGCGGTCCATTTCGCAACCAATATTTAAATGGATACCGCTTCGCGTCGTTCAGCGCTACGCGCAAAATTCGCGATCGAGATGATCGGCACTCTGCAAAGCAATGTCCGATTGAGCACAGCTTGCAGGATGCTCATTTCTTTGAGTTAATCACCGCTGGAAGGGCGCGCTGAATCGCCTGTGCCGTCACCCTACCTTAGTCTAGTTGTGACAGTTCGTCGTTCGCGCGATCTAGGCAAACGGCTCAACAAAAATCATAAGGCCGAACTCCGGGAGGAACTATGCTCAAGGCGCTGGTCATCGACCCTGGCAAGTGCACGGGCTGCAAGCAGTGCGAAATGGCTTGCAGTTACGAGAACGAAGGCGAGTTCAACGTCGCCAAGTCTCGCATCCGCGTGTTCGACTTCCATCAGGAAGGCAAGATGGTGCCCTACACCTGCACGCAATGCGCGGAAGCGTGGTGCCAGCAGGCTTGCCCGGTCAACGCCATCACGACCGACCCGTTGTCGCTCGTCAAAGTCGTGCACGAAAATCTGTGCGTCGGCTGCAAGGTGTGCACGATCGCCTGCCCGTTCGGCACGATCAATTACAACGCCTCGACCGGTAAGGTCATCAAGTGCGATTTGTGCCAGGGCAATCCGGCGTGCGCCGATGCCTGCCCGACGGAAGCCATCACCTATCAGGACATCGAGCAGACCGGCTTCGACAAGATGAAGATGTGGGCGGCCCAGACGTCGAGCGGCAACGAGCCGAGCGGCGCTACAGCACCGGCCGCCAAGCACTAACCCGATAAACCAAGATCTGCGCCGCGCCGGTTCCGGCAGCGAGCAGCAGCAACAGGAGAAGCCGATGGGATGGACACGTAAAATCCTGCGGATCAATCTCACCACCGGTACGGTGAAGAGCGAACCACTCAATATGGATTGGGCATCGAAGTATCTCGGCCAGCGCGGTCTTGCGACCAAATATCTGGTCGAGGAGATCGACCCGAAAATCGATCCGCTCGGCCCCGACAACAAGATGATCTTCGCAACCGGCCCGTTGACCGGCACGGCGGCGTCAACCGGCGGACGGTATTCAGTCATCACCAAGGGCGCACTCACCAACGCCATCGCCTGCTCGAACTCGGGCGGCTACTGGGGCGCGGAACTGAAATTCGCCGGCTGGGATATGGTCATCCTCGAAGGCAAGTCGCCGAAGCCCGTCTACATCACCATCATCGACGATGTTTGCGAAATCCATGACGCCAAGGACATCTGGGGCACCAGCGTCTGGCACACGGACGAGTGGCTGAAGACCAAGCATCAGGATCCGATGATGCATGTCGCCGGCATCGGCGTCGCTGGCGAGAAGCAAGTTCTCTACGCGGCAATTGTCAACGATCTGCATCGTGCCGCCGGCCGTTCGGGCGTCGGCGCGGTCATGGGATCGAAGAACTTGAAGGCGATCGCGGTCCGCGGCACCGGCGGCGTCAAGGTCAAGGACGGCGGCGCGTTCATGAAAGCCACGGCGGCCGGCAAGAAAGTCCTGCAGCAGAACGGCGTCACCGGTGCTGGCCTGCCGGCCTACGGCACGCAGGTTCTGATGAACGTCATCAACGAAGCCGGCGCCATGCCGACCCGCAACCATCGTCAGGTGCAGTTCGAAGGCGCGCACGCCATTTCGGCGGAAGCCATGGCGACGCCGAGAAAGTCCGACGGCAAGCCGAACCTGCTCACCAACCAGGCGTGCTTCGGCTGTACGATCGCCTGCGGGCGCATTTCCAAGATCGACGACAAGCATTTCACCATCCAGAACAAGCCGCAGTATCACCACGCCTCGGGCGGCCTGGAATATGAAGCGGCCTGGGCCTTGGGCTCCAACACCGGGATCGACGATCTCGACGCACTGACCTACGTCAACTTCGTCTGCAACGAGCAGGGCATGGACCCGATCTCGTTCGGCGCAACGGTCTCGGCGGCGATGGAACTGTTCGAACTTGGCCTGATGACCACGGAACACACCGGCGGCATCGATCTGAAGTTCGGATCGGCCGAGGCGCTGGCCAAATGCGTGGAAGTGACAGCGACCGGCGAAGGCTTCGGCCGCGAACTCGGCCTTGGCTCACTGCGTCTGTGCACCAAGTACGGCCGGCCGGATCTCTCCATGTCGGTCAAGGGTCAGGAATTCCCGGCTTACGACTCGCGTGGCATCCAGGGCATGGGCCTGACCTACGCCACCTCGAACCGCGGCGCCTGCCATTTGCGCTCGTACACAGTGTCATCGGAAATTCTCGGCATTCCCGAGAAAACCGATCCGCTGACGACCGATGGCAAACCAGCCCTCGTCAAGGCGTTCCAGGACGCGACAGCCGCCGTCGATAGTTCGGGCCTGTGCGTCTTCACAACGTTCGCCTGGACCTTGAACGACATCGCCCCGCAGGTCGATGCCGCCTGCGACGGTGCCAACTGGACGCCGGAATACATGATGGAAGTCGGCGAGCGCATCTGGAACATGGAGCGCGTGTTCAACAACAAGGCCGGCTTCACCGCCAAGGACGACAACCTGCCGCCGCGTCTCGT
>JANORU010000246.1:0-5453 GCA_031415475.1 Hyphomicrobium sp. | reverse complement strand
CGCTGCCACCACAAGTACCGCACCGCCGATCAGCATGGTCACCACCCACGCCGCTCCGTGGCGCAGACGCTCAAACCTTCGTTCCCGCCGCGCGCGCTTTACCCACGCCGCCGAAGCGGGTTCATTTGCGGCAGGAGATTTCAAAACGTTTGGCGCATCGGCATCGATCCAGTCGAAATCTTGCACGTCGTCGTTGGTCAGCACGGCGGCCAGACCTTGTGGAGTGCCCGGAGCGTCGTTGCGTTTCGTCAGCAAGGCGGCCTGTTCGGGGGCATGTGTGCGCTCGTAATCGGATGCCGACACGGCATCGCGACCGCCGGCCGAAGGCTTCAATTGAGGAACAGGAGGGGGCTGAACGTGGAGCATGGCCACCATCAATCGCGTCTCAAACGGGACGACGGGCCTGCGATGATGACGCCATCGGCAAAAGCTTTGCCGCAACGCCACCGAGGGTACGCAATCCACACAGTCCCTGCTTAACCGGCCGCTGTCCGTCGAGCGAATGGAACCTTCCCGGCTGGACCCTCTAACCCAACCGAGAAGTGCATCGTATACAAATGATCTTCGCACAACAAGTCAAAGCTTCTGGCCAGAGCGTCGCCGGCACCTTCTGACCGTTACTGGCGCTGGATTTTTGCAATGGCCTGAGACACAACTGAGCAACTTCGCCATCGAGGAACATCACCTATGCTACTTCTCTGTCTGGGGTTGATCATCTTCTTTGCAATCCACTTGGTGCCGACATCGCCAACATTTCGCGATGGGCTGATCGACCGGTTCGGGGCCAATGCTTACAAGCTGGCCTTTGCCGTGCTCTCGGCAGTTGGCCTCGCCTTGATCGTGCTCGGTTATCACAAGCTGCAGCTCAACCCGGGCAAGAACCCGGTGCTATGGACGCCGCCCGAGTGGACGCGGCGTGTCACCTGGGCACTGATGCTGCCGGCCATCATCCTGTTCGTCGCCGCCTATGTGCCGTCGCGCATTCGGACAGTCGTCAAGCATCCGATGCTGGCCGGCTTGAAGCTGTGGGCGTTAGCGCACCTGATCTCCAACGGCGATCTCGGCTCGCTCGCACTATTCGGATCGTTTCTGGCCTTTGGCGTCTATGATCGGATTTCCGTAAAGCGGCGCGCAGCACTTGGTCCGCTCGGCGCGCGCGACGGCAACCTCGCGGGCGATGTGATCGTCGTCGGTCTGGGACTGCTGCTCTACGGGTATCTGCTGACCGGCGGGCATGAAGCGGTGATCGGTGTTTCGACCGGGTTCCCGGCCGCGCCGTGAACGATCCATCACGCGGCCGCCTGATCGGTATCGCTCGCCGCCCAAAAAGTGGCGCGCCCATCGAGACAATCTCGCACGGCGAGATTGTACTTGGCGGCGGACTGAGCGGGGATAGCAAGGGTCTCAAATTTCGCAACCGCGGCATCACTATTCTCGCGCGCGAGGATTGGCAGTCAGCGCTCGATGACCTTGCGGAGCGGGCAGGAGCCGGGCCGATTGACCTCGATTGGACGACGCGGCGCGCCAATCTGCTGGTCGAAGGCGTGCGATTACCGCGTGCCCGGGGCGGCATCCTGCGGATCGGACCCGTGCTGCTTGAAGTCACCTATCCGACGCAGCCGTGCGTGAAGATGGAGCGCGCCCACCCGGGGCTGCTCAAGGCGCTGCACCCCAACTGGCGCGGCGGCGTTACCTGCCGCGTGATTGAGGGCGGCGCTATAGCGGTTGGCGATCTCATCGACGTCGTTCACGCCCCGCCGGAGCAGAGCATTCGATTGCCGGGATGATTGATGATGGCGGCCGCGTGTCAGCGGACCGGCACGATGAAATCCGTGAACTGGCCGGTCTCGTTGCTGAGCCCGTTGTCGGACACGATCAGCGACGACCCGGGCTTCATCACGTCTTCGATCTGATCGCGGATGTCGGCCGGGATCGTGAAGCGCTGGAGCGCCGATTGCGGCGTCTGGCTGGCGAGGAACTGGGACGCTTCCGCCGCCGACTTCTCGGCTGCCGCTTCGCGCTGCTTTTTGGTCTTACCGGTTTCGGCAGCCGGCGTGGCTCTGGTCGGAATGGAGACGACATTCCAGGTCACATCGCGCTGGTTTTGGGCGACCGAGAGCGCGGTGAAGACATGCGTTCCGACCGGCTGATCGGGATCGGTGAACTGCACTGGCGCCTCGAGGATCGGCTCATAGCCCTGGCGGACATAAAGTTTCTGAGTCTTGCGGCTGACGAAAACGTGAATCAAGGACTTGCGTTTGGCGTCGCGCCGCTTGCCGGCCGCATCGGCCAGTTTGGCGGCGTCCGCGTCCGCAGTAGCCTTGTTGTAGGCTGCAGACTTCGATTTCCGGTCGGCTTCGGCATCTCCGAGTGATTTGATCTCTGCGTCGACAACAGTCTTCATCTCGTCAGACTCGAGCTTGGCATCGTCGGCGGCGTCGGCAAGGTCGAGCGCCATTGTTTCGAGTTTGTCTTCGTCGGCCGCAGCCTTTACCGCGCCTTCCGGCGTGAAGCCGCTTGATTTCGCGATTTGCTTTTCGAAGCCGACGAGTGCCTTTTCTGCCGACGTCTGCTGGCTCGCAAGCTTCTTGGCTTCGGTTGCTATGCGATTCGCGTCGTCACGGATGGTTTTGAGCTTCACTTTGGCGGCCTCGACGGCGGCATTGGCGGCGGCGAGATCGCTGGCGGCTGTTGTTTTCGCCGTCTCGGTCGACAGGACGGCAGCTGCACGCTGGGCGAGTTCTGCCCGCCATTTCTGACGGACAGGCGGTTCGGACGCCGGACCCTGTTGCGGTTCGGCGGCCGCGGCGGTCGAGACGCCGAGAATTTGCACGGCCGAGCCCGTCGTGACGTCGGATGCATCGGCGACCTTGGTCTCAACACCCGGAACGAGCGCGTGCGCCACGGCGTTTTCCGGCGGGTAGGCTTTGAATAGGCTGGGGTGATCGAACTGCTCGGGAACAACGGGATCGCCAGAAACAATCACGCGGGTGCCGACCTTGGTGATTTCGAACAGCTTCTTCGAGAATCCATGTGGCAGCCGGATGCAGCCGTGCGAGGCCGGATAGCCGGGCAGATGTCCGGCATGCATTGCGACGCCCGACCATGTAATGCGATGCATGTTCGGCATCGGTGCGCTGTCGTACAGGTTCGAATAGTGGACGCGGTTCTTTTCAAGCACCGAGAAAATGCCGGTCGGCGTCGGACGGCCAATGGTGCCTGATGAAATCGGCGCTTCGGTAACAAGGCCGTCGGCATCGAACACGGCGACGCGCTGCTTGCGCAACGACACGGAAATGACGAGCGGTCCTTCAGGCTTCTGTTCGACGAGCGCGTCGGGTTTCTTGCCGTCCTGGCCCGGCTGCGTCTTGTTGGCGGGTTTGGCGATCTTCGAACGCTTGACCTTGCGGGGCTTGGTATAGCCTTGCTCGCCGTAGGGCGCATAGCTGTAGGTGCCGAATTTGAAGTATCCCTGGGCCGAAGCGGGCGTTGCGGCCGCCAAGGCTGCAACCGAGACCATTGCAGCGCCGATTGCGGCTGCGGCCATTGACGGGGCCGTGGCGCGGATCCCTGAATGGCGGGCAATCGCGGCGATCATTGGTCTCAAAAACGCAGGACTAGACATCGAACCCACCCGTGCGAAATGCTACGCTGAAACCACAGACACGTAGCCCAGTAATGATAAACATTGGTTATCAGAGCAAAGGGCGGGGTTGCAACGCCACTTCACGGTTAAATGCACAGACGGCGGCGCCAGTGTTGCGGGAAGCCAACGGTTTCTTCGGCAACTTGGACCGTTGACGACGCAAGCTTGAAAATGTGGCAGCGCGCGAGCGGCCAGGATACCGTTCCGTAAGCGGCGCCAACACCGGGACGCCAGCCCAATACCGAGGACTAGAAGCATACCATGTCACTGCATACGTCGCCGCAACGCCTGATGGCACCCGACATCACCCAACTGAAAGGCCGCCAGCCGATCGTTGCGCTGACGTCGTATCACGCCCACACGGCAGCGATCGCCGATCGCTACTGCGATTTCCTGCTCGTCGGCGACAGTCTCGGCATGGTGATGCATGGCTTCGAAACGACGGTGCCCGTGCCGCTCGATCTCATGATCATGCATGGCCGGGCGGTTGTGCGCGGCGCAAAACGCGCTCTGGTAGTTATCGATATGCCGTTCGGCACTTACGAGGAAAGTCCGTCGATGGCGTTTCGCAATGCGGCGCGGGTGATGAAGGATACCGACTGCGGCGCCGTCAAACTTGAGGGCGGACGGCGCATGGCGGAAACGATCCGATTCCTGGTTGATCGCGGTATTCCCGTGATGGCGCACATCGGCTTGACGCCGCAATCGGTCAACGTACTCGGCGGATTCAAAACGCAGGGCCGGACCCGCGAAGAGTGGGCGCCGATCGAAGAAGATGCCCGGTTGGTGGCCGAGGCCGGCGCTTTTGCCGTCGTGCTGGAAGCAATTGCCGCGCCCCTCGCGCAACGGATCACCAGCGCCATTCCCGTTCCCACAATCGGCATCGGTGCCTCGGCCGCCTGCGACGGCCAGATCCTGGTGATGGAGGATATGCTCGGGCTGTCGCCGCGCGTGCCGAAGTTCGTGCGCGAGTTCGGCCGCATCGGCGCGGCCATCGACGGCGCGATCAAAAGTTATGCCGAGGAAGTCCGGGCCAAGCGGTTTCCTGCGGCCGAGCACGCCTACGCCGTCAAGGACACCGCCAGAGAGGCCGCCGTCCGGGCCACGAAAAAGACGAAAACCACAGGCAGTTGAAGGAGTTGAGGTTATTCTGCCCTCGCCGCGCTGTGGGCTATTCCGAAAATCGGTTGCGCGCCAACGGGTTGACGATATCAATGCCGCGACGAGCCGGGGTCGCGCGCCGCGCGCGCAGTCTGGCTTTGGCGGGGAAACTTAAGATTTCGAGGATTTGGACCTGATGGTCGACAAGAACGATGCTTTGCTTCGCGAAGTGGACGAAGAGCTGCGCCGCGAGCAGATGGAAAAGCTGTGGGAGAAATACGGTACGTATATCCTCGGCGCGGCCGCCTTGTTTCTCGCTCTGGTGGGCGGCTACAAGTTCATGGAAAGCCGGAAAATACAGGCAGCTCAAGCCGGTGGCGCGCAATATGAAGCTGCGCTCGAACTCGTCAAGGCCGGCAAAACGGACGATGCTCAAAAGGCGTTTGAGGCGATTGCCCAAAACGGTCACAAGGGGTACGGCGCGCTCGCCGAATTGCAGGTCGCGGGGGCCGCGCTGAAAGCCGGTAAGCCTCAGGACGCGTTGGCGATTTTCGAGAAGCTCGCAACCAACGGTACCAAAGATCCCTACCTCAAGTCGTTTGCCAGCCTGCAGGCCGCAGCATTGCGGCTCGGCGAGGCCGACTTTACCGAGATGCAGAATCGGCTCAACGAGAAGGACAACGGGACAAGCGCGTGGCGGCTTACG
>JANORU010000245.1:0-4830 GCA_031415475.1 Hyphomicrobium sp. | reverse complement strand
GCCGTTGCCGACCAGCACGAGATTTTCAATGTTGGCATCGAGGGTGCGGGACACTGAACTGCGGACTGTATCGGCACCGCCATTGAACAACGCTGCCTCCGTTGTGATATCCGCAGCGCTGTCGACGATATAAGTATCGTTCCCCTGCCCGCCCTCCATCCGGTCGTTGCCGGTCCCACCGTCGAGGGTATCGTTGCCGCCGTTGCCGTGGAGCCAGTCATCCAGCTCGTTGCCGGTCAGCACATTGGCGGAGGCGTTACCGGTCAGGACATCGCTCGCTCTGCCGCCGGTGATGTTTTCAATCGACGTCAGTGTGTCGGCCCCCTGTGAGAGCGTATTTTAAGCACCCGCCAATAGGAGCGATACATTCACGCCGCCAAACGAATTGGCGTAATCCGCGGTGTCGTTGCCAGTACCGCCAGCCAGAAGATCTTCGCCCAAATTGCCGCGAAGGACGTCGTTGCCGCCGTTGCCGATCAACTCGTCATTTCGGATGCCGCCAAACAGGGTCTCGAAGGCAATACGGCCGGTTAGGCGAATAATGTCCTCATCACCGAAGCGATCGAGGTCAAAATTCTCGACGTTGAAGAACGTGCCATTATCAATGCGGATATCGAGCAGGAGTTCATGTCCTGCACCATCGATCTGAAGTGTGGTGCTTATCTTTCCGGAGCCGAATTGGCTGGCATTGAATATCGTCGTCACTTTGGTCGCGACATCAGCCGGGTCGCCCACCATATTCAAGTCTTCAATTGACGTGATCGTGGCCGTTCTGAAATCAACGAGTTCGTCCGAAGCACTATCCAAAATAAATATCTCATCGTCTCCACCACCACCATCGATGATCTCACCGGCGACGACATCCCCAGTCAGGAAGCTGAATCGGTTTTTATTGGTCCCGCCGCGCATGGTATCCTTGCCCGCGCCGCCCCCCAATGTGGTGAGGTCGTCAGCACTGGCGTTGCCGGCGATGATGATATCGTACCCTCCCGGCCGATGAACGTATCGCCCTCAGCATCCAGAAGCTGAGCAACGCTTCCGCCTGTGAAGCCAATGAGGATGCCGCCGACTGCGTCCGCAGTGTTGGCTAGGTTGTTTCCTTGGAAGGTTGTCATCGACGTGGTCCTTGTTCATGCGGGCAGCGACGTGCCTCGAAGTTTAAGACAGACATTTTTTGGGTTGACGAACTCGCGAGAATTTCGAAGTGATTGCCCTGCGGCCGGGATTGACTGTGTGAAGGTTAGCCCAACCGGCAACGCTAACAACGGACTTTGATTGGAAACGCTAAAGATGATGCGTATCTAAATCCCATATCAGATTCGGCATTCGCCTGGCCTTGTCCGGCATTTCTCCGTTAATCATCATTGTGCGTTTGAATTTCGCGTTCCATCAGCCGGAAAAGCGGTACCTTTCCAGTGGAAGAATTCGCAAAAATGGAAATCAAATGAAGCACATCTTGCGGTGCAGCGGAGTTCCCTGGGGAATAGACGGGAGATAATTCCGAGCGGCCCGCCGGGCGAGCCTGAGCGCGACCGCGCAAACTCAGAACATATTAATCGCGAGGCGCGCTTCGTCCGACATGCGGCTTTGATCCCACGGCGGATCGAATGTCAGATTGACCTTGGTGCCGGAAACGCCCGGCACTGCGTTGACCGCATTCTCGACCCAGATCGGCATTTCGCCGGCGACCGGACAGCCGGGTGCGGTCAGCGTCATGTCGATGGTGACCTCGCGGGCGTCGGAAATATCGATTTTATAGATGAGGCCAAGCTCGTAGATGTCGGATGGAATTTCCGGGTCGTAGACGGTCTTCAGAGCTTTCACGATCTCGGCTGTTAGATAGTCGAGTTCTTCTTCCGACAGCGTTGAACCCTCGACCGGCGTGCCGCCTTCGGCAACTGTCAGCGGACGGGCGACGGACTCAGCCGCCTGAGCGTCGTCGGTCTTGTCTGGGGTTGCGTCGTCCATAACAGCCAACCAATCCTCAATTACGCAAAGAACGCGCGCGCCTTTTGCAGAGCGGCAACCAGCGCATCGACCTCGGCCTTGGTGTTGTACATCGCAAATGACGCGCGGCACGTCGCCGAGACGCCCAGCCGCTCCATCAGCGGTTGCGCGCAGTGATGGCCGGCGCGGATGGCAACGCCCGACCGGTCGATCATGGTCGAGACGTCATGCGGATGCAGGCCCTCGACGTTGAACGACAGGATCGCGCCTTTGCCCGGCGCGCGGCCGTAGACCTCGAGCCAGGGGAATTCCGCGAACCGCGCGTGCGCGTAGCCGGAAATCTCCGCCTCGTGGCGGGCGATGCGCTCGCGGCCGGTCTGCATCATGTACGACAGCGCAGCACCGAGCCCCACAGTCTCGACAATCGCCGGCGTGCCGGCTTCGAACTTGTGCGGCGCCTTGGCATAGGTGATACGGTCGACTTGGACTGTTTCGATCATTTCGCCGCCGCCCTGATACGGCGGCATGGCATCGAGATATTTCTTCTTGGCGTACAGCACGCCAATGCCGGACGGGCCATAGAGTTTGTGGCCGGTCGCAACATAGAAGTCAGCATCGAGGTCTTGCACATCGACCGCCATGTGAACGGCCGCCTGGCTGCCATCGACCAGCACGGGAATACCGCGCGCATGAGCCAGCTTGATCACCTCTTTGACCGGCACGACCGTGCCGAGCACGTTCGACATGTGGGTGATGGCGACGATCTTGGTCTTGTCGGTCAGGAGACGTTCGAACCGGTCGAGCAGGAATTCGCCCGCATCGCTGACCGGCGCCCATTTCAGAACCGCACCACGGCGTTCGCGATGGAAATGCCACGGCACAATGTTGGAGTGGTGCTCCATGATCGAGAGCACGATCTCGTCGCCCTCGCCGATCACCATGCCGCCAAACGACGAGGCCACGAGATTGATGGCATCGGTGGCGTTGCGGGTGAAGATGATCTCATCCACTGAGGCGGCATTGAAGAACCGGCGCGTGATCTCGCGTGCATCCTCCATGCGGCCGGTGGCGACGTTCGACAAATAGTGCAATCCGCGATGCACGTTGGCATACTCGAAGCGGTAGGCGTGATCCATCGCTTCGATAACGGACGCCGGCTTCTGACCGCTGGCGCCGTTGTCGAGGTAGACGAGCGGTTTGCCGTAGACTTCGCGGTAGAGGATCGGGAAATCGGCGCGCAGGCGTTCGACATCAAGGCCGGCGCCGACGCCGCTCTCAATGTTGGTCTCTGCTGACTTTCGTGCCGTCACCGACATTGCCGCGCGCTCCTGGATTAGGCGTTGGCGAGTATAGCATGGAGTCGGGCGCGGAACTTGTCTTCCAATGCGCCGCGCAGCGCCTCATCCTGAACCTTGTCGATTGCTTCGCCGGCGAAGCTTTCGATCAGCAGCCGGCGCGCATCCGCCAGCGGGATGCCGCGCGTCCGGCAATAAAACACCAGATCGGGATCGATTTCCGCCGACGTACTGCCGTGGCCGCAGACCACGTCATCGGCGTAAATTTCGAGTTCGGGCTTGGAATCAAATTCCGCCGTTTCCGACAGCAGCAGCGCCTGCGCCATCTGCTTGCCGTCGGTCTTCTGGGCATCGGGACGAACGATCACCTTGCCCTGAAACACGGCGCGGCCGTCGTTGTCGAGCACGGCTTTGAAGAGTTCGCGGCTCGTGCAATGGGGCACGGCATGATCAACCACCATCGTCGTATCGGCGTGACCGCGGCCATGCACGAGAACCGCCGCACCAAAATCGAACGAGCTGTGTTCACCGGCAAACGTCAGCGTCAGGTCATTGCGCACGAGGCCCGTGCCGAGCGTCATCTGGAACGGCGCGTAGGTCGCGTGCGCGCCAAGCTCAACCAGTGTGGTCGCGACCTGCAGATCGGCACTGCCGGTCTCGGTCACGGCGATGTGGTGAACGTTGGACTGATCGCCTGTCACCAGATCGACCACGCTGTGGGCTTGACGCGACGCGGCTTCGGCCGAGAGATGTTCCTCGACCAGCGTCAACGTGCAACCCTTGCCGACGCGGATCAGCACCCGCGTTGCAACCGTTGCCGCGCCCGCTGCCGAACGCGCATGGACGATGTGCAGCGGCGCCTTGATGTGCGTGCCGTCGGGAATGTCGATTGCCAATCCGGCGGTCATAAGGGCGGCATTCAACGACACCATTCCTCCGGCCACGCCGTCGTCCGCCTTCAACCGGTTTCCGGCCCAATCGGCGAGTGCGCCGTCAAGGGGCTTGGCGTACTTGGTGAATTCGCCCGTGGTCCGCACCAGATCGCCATCGAGAAACACGGCTACCGATGCACTCGACAGCAATGCCGCCAAGCTCGATGCGACTGAGCTATCAATTGCGTCCTTGGCCAGGTTGCCGGCGGCGCCGAACGCCAGCGGAGCGGCTTCCTTCAGCGCGGCGCGCAGATCGGTGTACTTCCATTCCTCGATCCGCCGGTGCGGTAATCCTTTGGACGTGAACCGGCCGATCGCCGCGTCACGCAGACGGCCGAGCGCCGCGTCGCCCGGCAACTTCGCCGCGACGCGATGGAATTCATCGACCAGCGCGGTCTCGGCCTTGGTTTTGATAACTTGAACGTTCATCGTATTCACCGGGTCCGGCACTCGTTGTCGCGCTCGTGCGCGTGTTTCGTTACAATTCTCACGCGGCCTTGCCGCTGTATTCGGCATAACCGGATTTCTCCAGCTCCAGCGCCAGCTCCTTGCCGCCGGTCTTGTGGATACGGCCGTCGGCCAGTACGTGGACCTTGTCGGGCACGATGTGGTTCAAGAGCCGCTGATAGTGGGTGATGACCAGCATCGCCCGGTCC
>JANORU010000244.1:0-3114 GCA_031415475.1 Hyphomicrobium sp. | reverse complement strand
CGCGGGCGATCGTGCTAGCGGTTGTCGGGCTGTTTATTACGGTAGCAGTCTACGGCGCTGTCGCGCTGATCGTCAAAGCCGACGATTTCGGGGTCTACCTCGCCCAGCGTGGCGGCGCAGTAACGAAGCATCTTGGCCGCTGGCTGGTGCACGGCATGCCGCCGTTTCTCAAACTGTTGAGCTTGATTGGTACGTTTGCCATGCTTTGGGTCGGCGGCGGCATACTTGTCCACGGCCTCAACGAGTACGGCGTCTCCGCGCCGGAGCATCTGCTGCACACGATTTCGGAGACGATCACGACTGCGATGCCGAACGGAATAGGGGCTGCACTCGCCTGGTTAGCGTCTGCGAGTGTCTCGGCGTTGATTGGCGTCATCGTAGGTGCGATCGTGGCGGTCCTCTGGGGCGTGATCGGTCCGCTGTTCGGGGCTAAGTCCACGGCGCACGGGTAGGCGTCCTATTCCGCCGCCTTGACAGGGCAGACCGGCCGATGTCCTAACGCCCCAGAAACCCCGGTCGCGCTGGGATTGGCGAGGAGAACGTTCGACGATGGCGGTTGCATTAATTTTCCCGGGTCAAGGCAGCCAGGATGTCGGCATGGGCAAGGCGCTTGCCGACGCCTTCCCTGCGGCCAGAGCCGTGTTCGACGAAGTCGACGATGTACTCGGCCAGAAGCTCTCGCAGATCATGTGGGACGGTCCGAAAGACGCGCTGACGCTGACTGAGAACGCGCAACCGGCCTTGATGGCCGTGTCGATGGCCGTCATGCGCGTGCTCGAAGCGGAAAAGGGTTTTAAACTTGCCGGCAAGGTCAAGTTCGTCGCCGGCCATTCGCTCGGTGAATACTCCGCCTTGGCGGCGGCCGGCGCGTTTTCGCTCTCGGATGCCGCCCGGCTGTTGAGGTTGCGCGGTCAGGCGATGCAGAAGGCCGTACCGGTCGGTCAAGGCGCGATGGCAGCACTCCTCGGTGTTGGCTTCGATGTGGCGGTGAGGGTTGCAGCCGAAGCGGCGCAGGGCGATGTCTGTCAGGTCGCCAACGACAATGAGCCGACCCAGGTTGTGCTCTCCGGACACAAGTCGGCGATCGATCGCGTCGCTGACATCGGCAAAACCCATGGCGTACGCCGCGCGGTGAATTTGCCGGTCTCTGCACCGTTCCATTGTGCGTTGATGCAACCGGCGGCCGACGCGATGGCCGAGGCTCTCGCAAACGTCACTGTCAATCGCCCAGTGGTTCCGGTGGTTGCCAATGTGCGGGCGAGCCCGATTTCCGATCCGGAAGAGATTAGGGCGTGCCTCGTCGAACAGGTCGTTGGCACCGTGCGCTGGCGCGAATGCGTCGCCTATATGGCCGCCAACGGCATCACAGACTTCTATGAAATTGGCGCTGGCAAGGTGCTGGCTGGGCTCGTCAAGCGCACGTCATCAACCGCGAACGCGACCAGCATCGGCGCACCGGCTGATCTAGACGCGGCGCTGGCGGGGCTGATCGGCTAGGCCCCCTATATGTAACGTTATGCTTGACTTAAGTCGGGCAAAGCGTTACGTTTCGTATTGATGATCATAAGCTTCCGCAGCAAGGCCCTCGAACGGTTCTGGTGGCGAGGCGATGTGCGCCGGGTGGACGCCAGGCATCATGAAAAGCTGCGTCGCCAGTTGGCGATGCTGGATGCAGCCACCACGCCGGAAGGCATGAATGTGCCGGGCTGGCGCTGGCATCGCCTCAAAGGCGGTGAGGACGGCCGGTTTGCCATTTGGGTTGATCAGAACTGGCGGTTGACGTTTGGCTGGTCGGCAGAAGGACCAGATGCCGTCGATGTCGATTACGAAGACTATCATTGAGGAGGTGACCCCCATGACAAAAATAAACAAGCGGCATTCTTCGATCGAGCCCGTGCACCCAGGCGAAATTTTGCGCGAGGATGTGTTTCCGGCGCTTGGCGTTACGAAGCCGGTATTGGCCGTGGCGCTGGGCATTAGCCGTCAGACCCTGCATGATCTTTTCAGTACAAAGCGCGGCGTTACGCCTGAAATGTCGCTGCGTCTTGAGACAGTCGTGGGTTCGACGGCAGAGACATGGCTGGCGCTCCAATCCGCCCGCGATCTTTGGGAAGCGCGCAAGAGAGCCAATATCCGCGGATTGAAGCGACTTAAGGCTGCTTGACAGCGCGCCAGGTGTCTCCCAATGGGTCGGACGGCAAATTGAATGAGGAACGTACAATGTTCGACCTCACAGGCAAGACAGCGCTGGTGACGGGAGCGTCGGGCGGGCTCGGCGCGGAAATTGCGCGCGTTTTTCATAAGGCGGGGGCAACCGTCGCAATTTCCGGCCGCAAGGTTGAAGCGCTCGATGCGTTGGCCAAGGAACTGGGCGATCGCGTCCAGATCGTGCCGTGCGATCTCGCCGATCGCGCACAGGTGGGTAAGCTGATCGATGAGGCCGTCAAGGCGCTCGGCGGACGGCTCGACATTCTGGTCAATAATGCCGGGCTCACCAAGGACAACCTGTTCATGGTGATGAAAGACGAGCAGTGGGACGATGTCATCGCCGTCAACCTGACATCGACGTTCATGCTGTGCCGCGCCGCCTCGCGCCACATGATGCGAACCAAGTCGGGCTACGGCCGAATCGTCAACATTGCGTCGGTCTCGGGTGTGTTCGGCAATCCCGGCCAGGGCAACTACGCTGCCTCGAAGGCCGGCATGATCGGCATGACCAAGTCGCTCGCCCGCGAAGTCGCTTCGCGCGGGATCACAGCCAACTGCATCGCACCTGGATTCATCCAAACCGCCATGACCGACGCGCTCAACGACAAGCAGAAGACCGACATTTCCGCCATGATCCCGGCCCAGCGCTTCGGATCGCCGATCGATATCGCGGCCGGCTGCCTGTATCTGGCGTCCAACGAAGGCGGCTACATCACAGGCCAGACGCTGCACATCAATGGCGGGATGGCGATGGTTTGACGGGGCGATTTTAACCGTACCAAACGCGGGTAAAGTCTCTGATTTCAAGATGCAAAGCCAGGAATTCGGGTTGCACTGCGGCAGATTTTCGCCTTTCTGGCCAAGCGCCGGGAAGTGTGTTAACCGGGACCGGTCGCCGCTTCGGAA
>JANORU010000243.1:0-7538 GCA_031415475.1 Hyphomicrobium sp. | reverse complement strand
AAAGAGATTGCCGTCTTGAAAGCGCACGTTGGCGGAGCCAACGGCGCCAGCTTTAGCCCGGATGGCCGCCGTATCGTCACGGCAGGCAACGACAACGTTGCACGCGTTTGGGACGTCACATGGATGACGGTCTACAGCATCGACCTCCGCGAAAAAGTCTGCACCGGCCCGCTCACCAATGATCAACAATTCACAGACGTAGAACTCGCCGACCCGATCCTCTCCAACATCGACCCCTCCGACCCCATCGCCCGCAACCCGTGCCTGCGCCGTGGTCCGCTGCATTGGGAATATTACACTCAAGCCGCTAGCCGCTGGTCGCGCTGGATCAGGGCGCAGTGGGCGTCTTTCGTCCCCGCGTCGAAGCCGGCGGTGGCGGCGCCGTAGGTTGGGTTCGGCGCGTGCGCACACCCCACGACGCCGCTCGATGTCTGCGATGCCGTCAAGGGCCGCGATTCAAATCCAGCCACGCTTTGGCTGTGCCAAGCATAAAATCTCCACGAGCGCGGAAGGCCAGTCCCATTTCAAGTGTGCAGTCCCCGCTTTTGCGTGTGCCCCTAGCACTGGCGGGGCACCGCACACTGTCCGCGCTCGCGAGACAGCGGCGAACTTAGTTTGCGCGGTGGCGAAAAAGTGGCAAATCGTGCGGCTGTCCGATCATCGCTGGAAGGCGTGGCGCATGCGTTACAGCGCGACACTGTGATCCCAAGAACGACGGGCGAAGCGCCGAGCCTGCGGTGTTTTGCACCGTGTTGCCCTTCGGTGTGGACCTGGTGCACCGCGCGTCAATCAATCCATGTGCGAGATCGCCGCGGCCACAAAGCTGACACCGTCAGCTTCGAGCATATAGCTTGATGCAAACCGCAACGGACTTCAGCACGATGACAGGGCTTTGCTCGACGCGAATACGAGCATTCGGCGCGATCCTATTGATCGGCTTGGCGAGCACCACCATCGGAGCTGTGTCGGCGCCAGCGCAGGCCGATGAACAGATCATCCTTCCCTATTCATGTCAGGTGAAGCAGGGCCGCGTTATTGCGCGACCCGCACCGGAGGATCAGGCCTACCGCATCATCGGTGGCCGCGAGCGACAGCCATTCCGCGCGTGCGAAGGGCAAGATATTGTCCGCGATCCTGGCCGCTGCAAATTCTACATGCTGCAGAGGTTCACCGTGGCCTGTGAAGGCGGACGAGCGTCGTGGCCGCAAGTCTATGCCGCGATTTCCGAAGTGACTGACGGCCGCGCTGTGTTGGAGGGCGGTCAGCTTCGGATTGAACCGGGCGCTCGCTCGCCTTCGCGTCCCGGTGCGCCGCCGTGGGGTGTGCCGACGCGCAATCGCGATCGGTATAGCTATGAGCGCCAACCTGATTTTTCCGATGCCGACGATTTCGGTGGGCCGCCGTTTGCTGGCGAACCCGATGAGATGCGCGACGAGATGGTCGAATTGCCGGCGGGCTTCGCACCGCTTGCTGGAACGAACGCTATTTTCACCGAGCTTGATCCGCGTGTCGCCGCGGCCGTCGAGGAGGGCCGGGTCAGCGACGCGCCAGCCAAGGTGCCGTTTGATGTAAAACCGGCTGGGAAAGGGCTCGAACCGCCTCAGTCGGCGGCTGCGACGTCAATTCAAGCGCCTGAGCTGCCCGATTTGCCGGAGCGCAAACCGGCGGAGGTCGCGGCGGCGCCCGCTCCAGCAGTGTCAACTCCTGTGATGCCTGCCACACCGGACAAGCTTGTCGAAAATGCCGTCGTTCCAACTTCGCCACCGGCCGCGTCGCCGCCGTTGGCAGTGCCATCGACGAGCGTCGCGCCGATAATCCTCAACAATCCGGCGGCCAACAAGGTCGCGGCGGCGACGCCTCCGCCCGCAGCTAAGCCACCGGCGGCGCCCCCGGTCGATCCGACCTCGCCACCGAAGGTTGTCGCCACCGATCTGTCATCCTCTGCAACCGACACCAAAGTTGCGGCCGGTGGCGAGTCCAAACCGATGCCGGTGACCATCGAAACCGGGGTGACGCCGTCTCCGCAGTGGCCATCGCTGCCGATGCCGCTGATCGCGGCGGCCATTGCCGCGGCGACGTTGCTGTTGGCTATCATTCTGGTGAAGCGCCAGCACGCCGAGCCGGCCTACGCCGGTCAGCCGGGCTCGCCGACGGAGCCGCGTTTAAGTGGTTGGCCGCGAACGGCGTCACACTCATCGCGGCGCGGTACCGAACTTGTCAAAGTCCCGCAGCCAGAGCCGCAAGCGCGCGATCTCGAGCCAGATGCGGGCAGTGCCGGTGGAGCAACGCCGCGCGAGGATGTGAACTTTGCCACTCCGCAAACGCGCGAAGAGGCGCTCGATATCCTCGGGCTCAGTGACGATGCCAGTCCGGACGCCATCCGCAAGGTCACGGATGCGTTGCGCCAAAGCTGGCATCCCGACAAGGCGCAAGACGAGACTGACCGCAAGCGCCGCGAAGCCCGCAGCAAGGCGGTCAACGCCGCGTATGATCTGCTGGTACCGAAAGTTTGAACGGTTCAGCCAGATCGGCACTAAGTCAGCAGCTTGCCCTCAAGCTGGATGATGCAGCTATCGAGGTTGTGGCCGATTTCTTCCATGCGGCCGATATCCCGTTCGAGCCGCTTGACCTCGTCGGCCTCATCGTCATCGCCAAGCGCATTCGACAACCGTTTCACAGCGGCGATGAAGCCCTTCTTTTTGGCCAGCACTCGCTCGGCCCGCTCGACTTTGTCGGCCACCGCCCGCGCCTTTTTCAATTCGCCCTGCAAGCGGCGCTTTAAGAGAGCGACCTCTTTCTTCTTGTGGCGCAGCTCCTTGAGTGCGGCTTTGGCCTCAGTCGGAGAGGCAACTTGAACCGCGACCTCGGTACCTTCAATGGTGGCGTAACGCATGTCGCGCAGTTGCATGCCGGTCCCCGTTCGGACATTCGATTCGAATGACGCTACACCGGCGGCCGTGCCGCGTCAGCCCGGTTGGCCACAGCCAGCCCGGTTAACTGTTCTTGTCAACCAGAGGGGCTGGAAGTCGGGCGGTGTTGGGGCTGAAGCGCTAGATCGTAACGTGCGACACGGGTGCGCCAGGGCTAGCCCCGAAGCAATGGACAGCCTATCGAAATGCCTTTGATTGACCGCAACAGGATACCGCCGCCGTGAATATTCTCGGTCTTGTCAGCAAGTCGCACGATACCGGCCTGGCGCTGGTCGAGAATGGCATCCCCCAGTACATTCTGGAGGAAGAGCGCTTCAACCGGCAGAAGCATACGCTCGAATTTCCCGAGCATTGTCTCGACGCCGTGTTCGGCCCCAACGGAAAGCACCGGTTCGAGGACGTCGACGTCATCACCACGCCGTGGGAAATGGCGCGGTTGCGGCCGACGTTCTTCAACAACGTGTTCGGCAAAGTGCCGGCAAGCTTCAATCTGCTGTGGCCGAGTGCGCATCGCGTTCAAGCCTCGGCGATCGTCAATCTGCCGTTGCGGCTGAAGCTCGGCCTCGGCAAGCGATACGGTTATAGAAATCTGCCGCCGATCGTCCAGGTCTCGCATCACAACGCGCACGCGGCGGTGTTCAACGTCTCGCCGTTCGAAGAAGCCGCCGTCCTCGTCATGGATGGCTATGGCGACGACACTTCGACCAGCGGCTATCATGGCAAAGGCAACAAAATCGACCGGTTGTGGCAGAGCCACTTCTTCGACAGTCTCGGCATGCTCTATACCTGCGTGACCGAGTACCTCGGCTTCAAGGTATTCGAGGAAGGCACTGTCATGGCGCTCGCCGCCTGCGGTGGCCCGACCTATGTCGACAAGTTCCATGATTTGATTGAGCATTTGCCAAACGGCCAGTTCCGCATCAATCGCGACTACATCAGTTTCGACACCCATGGTCTCAAGCGGCCGTTCAAGTGGAAGTTCTACGAAACGTTCGGACCGGCCCGGCGCCGTAACGACACGCTGACCGATCGCCATCGCGATCTCGCGCGCGCGCTGCAGGTGACGATCGAGGACGCGATCCTACATATCGTCCGTGACATGCGAAAGCGCGTGCCGTCGCGCAATCTCGTCATTTCCGGCGGCGTCGGCCTCAACTGTGTCGCCAATGGCCGTATTCTGAGCGATACCGACTATCAGCGCGTCTGGGTGCCGCCGTGCGCGTCCGATACCGGCGCGCCGCTCGGCTCGGCGTTGTGGCACTGGCACCAAACGCTTGGGCATCCGCGCACGTTCGAGATGAAGCATCCGTTCTATGGCATGGGCTACTCGGATGCCGAGATCGCGAGCGCGTTGACCGCCGCCGGCCTTAAGTTTGAACGCATGGAGGAGACGGCCCTTCTGCAGCGCGTCGCCAAGGATCTCGCCAGCCAGAAAATCGTCGGCTGGTTCCAGGACCGGTTCGAGATGGGTCCGCGGGCGCTTGGCAACCGCTCGATCCTGTCGGACGCGCGCGACAACAAGGTCAAGGAGCTGCTCAACGCCAAGATCAAGCACCGCGAGGCGTTTCGTCCCTTTGCCCCGGCCGTGCTCGAAGACCGCGCGGCAGAATTTTTTGAGGTGTCGCAGCCCGATCCGTTCATGACGCTGGCGCCGAAGATCCGCAAGGACAAGCTCCACTTGATCCCAGCCGCCGCCCACGTCGATGGCACGGGCCGCATTCAGACCGTCGCCCGCGCCGAGAACCCGCGCTATTACGGGGTGATCGAGGAGTACGCCAAGCTGACCGGCATTCCCGTTGTCCTGAACACCAGCTTCAATCGCCAGGAACCGGTCGTGAACCGCCCCGAGGAGGCGATTGCCTGCTTCCTCAGAACCGACATGGATGTGCTGGTGCTCGGCGACTACTACACGACCGATCGCAACCCGGCCGCCGTGCAGCATGCGCGTGAAAGTTTCGTGCCCATCGCCGCGGCGGGAAGCACCTGACGGCGCTGGCTGTCAACGGGTATTTCTGTTGGCGTCGGCTGGGCAAAGGCGGCGCGCTCGGCTAGCGTCCGCTCAGTCAGCGGGGAAGCGCAGCATGTCAGACAAGGCGACCAGCAAGCCGGGCCTCAAGGCCGCGATCATCCCGGTCACCCCGTTCCAGCAGAACTGCACGCTGCTATGGGATGGCGCGACCAAGATCGGTGCGGTCGTCGATCCGGGCGGCGATCTTGATGCGATCGAAGCCGCGATCAAAGAGCTTGGCGTCACGATTGAGAAGATCCTGCTGACTCACGGCCATATTGATCATGCCGGCGGGGCCGATGACTTGCGCGACCGGCTCGGAGTGAAGATCGAAGGCCCGCACGAGGCTGACCGCATTCTGCTCGACAACCTCGAAGGCCAGGGCGCCGCGTATTCAATTCCCGCCCGCAATGTCCGGCCCGATCGCTGGCTCAATGAAGGCGATACCGTCACGGTCGCCGGTCATACGTTTGAAATTCTGCACTGCCCTGGGCATTCGCCGGGCTCGGTGGTGTTCGTCAACCGGGCACAGAAGTTCATGCTGGCGGGCGACGTCATTTTTCAGGGCTCGATCGGCCGGACCGACTTTCCCTACGGCGATCACAAGGCACTGATCAATTCAATCCACACCAAGCTGCTGCCGCTCGGCGACGACTTCGCCTTCATCTGCGGCCACGGCCCCGCGAGCACCATCGGCCACGAGCGCCAGAGCAATCCGTTCATCGTCTGAAATTTGAACTTTTGGTCTACGGAATTGGCACGTGGACATCGAGGCAGCCGAACACGCCGCATTCGTTCTGGGCGGTGCCGATGCCGGTGTTGCGGCCGTCGCCTTCCCACAGATCGACCGTTTCGACGCGCAGCGTTTCCGAGCAGCTTGCCCGGCAACCGATCCAATTGCCTCCAGGCGTCTGCACTTCGAGGCCGTAGCGGGCTTCGCGGACTGCACCCTTGACGCTGCCGTTGCCAAAGCGGCTGCGGGCAACGACGAAGCCATCTTCAAGGCCGTTGTAACCGCGATTGCGCCGCAAGCCGGCGTCGGCGGGAAGTATCGACGAGAGGCCGAGCGCGAGGCTCAGGGCCGTGAGGACGATGGTCGAGCGGGTGGACATGGCCTTGGTCTCCGGCAGCACGGCGCAACGTTGCGACCGGCACTGCAAATCAGTTTGATGATTTGAAAACTACCACGCACCTGCCGGATACGGGGTGGCCAATTGGCCGCGCCAGACAGCCGAATCGCGCGGCGTTACGCTACTTATTTCTATAATCGCAACAGTTCGAGATCGACAGACTTGAAGCCGGTGCCATTGGTCGAGATCGAGATCAACTGGTTGGCCCCTTCCATGGTAATCGACATGGTCGCCTCTAAGGTGCCCTTGATGGTGAGGTCGATGCGGTTTTCCCCCGAAGTCCCATGCACAGTGCCGGTCGAGTTGAACGAGCGCTCTTCCCAATTGCCGGTGATCGTGGCGCCCTCGCTGGCGAGCGATGCGCGCAGATCGATTTTGTTGCCGGCGCTGGCGCAGGCCAATGCCAGACCTAGACCGGCGCCGGAATCCTTTGGCGTATAGTAGGCTTTGCACGACAGGTGTTCTGTCTTGCCGCCGGTCAGCGTCACCTGACCTTCGCCGCGCCACGTGCCAGCCAGCGGCTCGAAGATGCCACCGGCTCGTCCGGCCGTCGACGCCGCCAGGGCGACGACAACGGCGCATGCTGCCACGCCAGCACCAATCGCGCGCCGGTAGCGGGCCGCGGCTCTTCGGTTCAAGCTGATCGTCATTGCGCCCCGCCCATTGCTCGAGTGTCTCTCCACCGGCGATCCGCAGGCGAATTTGCAGCCGGATTGCGGCCAAGTTGCGCCAGGTTGCCCAAGTTTGCCGATGGGGCGTGCGCTCAAACAGCCAAAAGCCGCTCAGCCTCGGCGAATAGAGCCGGATCGACGGCCTTTCCGGATGCAGCGGTGTTCTCCGCGACCTGTTCGGGCCGGGTGGCGCCGATGATGGCCGAGGCGACTTCGGGTCTGCGCAAAATCCAGGCAAGCGAAAACTGGGCGAGCGTCATGCCGGTGTCATTGGCAATCTCGCCGACCTTGGCAACGGCTTCGAGCATGGCTGGCTTTAGCCATTGGCGCGGCAGAAAGGCGCCCATCGCGCTATCGGTCGCGCGCGAGCCTTCGGGTAACGGCGCACCGGGACGATACTTGCCCGTCAGCACGCCCTGACCGAGCGGCGACCAGACGATCTGCGAAATGCCGTGAGCGGCCGAGACTGGGAAGACGTCGGCTTCGGGGCTGCGCCAGAGCAAGGAGTACTGCGGCTGGCTTGAGACGAATTTTGCGACGCCACTCATCGCCACGGCCTGTTCGATCTTATCAGCCGGCCATTCGCTGAAGCCGATGTGGCGGGTTTTGCCGGCTTGAACCGCCCGCGTCAGGGCTGCCATCGTTTCCTCAAGCGGCGTGTCTTTGTCGTAGCGGTGACACTGATAGAGATCGACGTAGTCGGTCTTTAGGCGCTTCAGCGAGGCGTCGAGTTGCTTTTCGATTTGCGCCGCCGATAGGCCGCGGTCGGTGTCGGTCATCGGAAAATAGAGCTTGGTCG
>JANORU010000242.1:0-3978 GCA_031415475.1 Hyphomicrobium sp. | reverse complement strand
CCCGGCGCGGTCCATCAGCTTGGCGTCGCCGCCGGTCCAGGCCGGATGCGTGCTCGGATCGATGTCGAGATGCAACTCGTCGCCTTCGCGGCCGTAGGTCGAGTAGGTAATGAACTCGCTCCCGTCGGTCATTCTGACCTTGATCTGGTGATAGTCGGGATGAACGTCGAGGTCTTTCTTCATGGCTCGGTGCCTTTCGCAATCAACGACAATGGAGCGCGCCTGCCCGCTGCGACCCAGCGTCCCAAACGCATCCTTGAATTCGGAAGAGCCGTTCTATAGTCGAGATATGCGCGACGTTCAAGCTCCGGCCGGACGGGCATTTACTGCCGTGGCCGGGACGTTCCGCCGCATAATCGGGCGTCATGGGCCGGGTTCCGGCCGACTGGCCCTTGATGCGCCCTATTTGACCCAGACTTCTGGCTCCACCAGTGGTCCTTGAGTACAAAACAGCCGATGCCGGCCAATCGCGATAAACGTCCCGCCAACGACGAGACGCCGGATGCCGACCAGGGCGCCGGCCGAAAATCCAAAAACATTCGGCCGCTTCTGGCCATGAAGCCGTATCTGTTTCGCTATCCCGGCGTGCTGGCGATCGGATTGATTGCGCTCGTCGTGTCGGCGCTCGCCATGTTGTCGGTTCCGCTCGCCGTGCGGCGCATGATCGACAACGGCTTCAACGCCCAGAATGGCGATTTCATCGATCAGTACTTCATGATGATGATCGCCATTGGCGCCGTCCTGGCGGTGGCGATCGCGTTGCGTTTCTATTGCGTCAACTGGCTTGGAGAACGCGTCGTTGCCGATTTGCGCAGCGATGTGTTTGCGCATCTCGCCCGTCTCGGCCCGTCGTTTTTTGAAAAGACCCATTCCGGCGAGGTTATGAGCCGCCTGACGGCCGATACGACGCAAATCAAGGCGGTCGCCGGCCACACCATGAGCCAGGCGCTGCGCAATGCCATCATGCTGATCGGCGCGTTCGTGATGATGTTCATCACCAGCACGCACCTCTCGCTGCTGACGCTGGTTGCCATTCCCGTCATCGTCCTGCCGCTCGTCGGTTATGGCCAGGCGGTGCGCAAGAAATCACGCAAGGCGCAAGACACACTCGCCGAGGCCTCGGCGTATGCGCAGGAAAATCTCACCGCCGTCCGGACGATGCAGGCGTTTGCGCACGAGGAAACCGTGGCGCGGCGGTTTGCCAATGAAGTGCAAAAGTCGTTCGATGCCGCCAAAGACCGGATGAAATCGCGGGCCTGGCTGACGGGGCTGACGATTTTTCTGACCGTCGCCAGCGTCGTCGGCGTGCTCTGGTATGGCGCTGCTGCCGTCGTCTCGGGCGAGATGTCGGGCGGCCGCCTCAGCCAGTTCATCATCTATGCCTTGTTTGCGGCCGGAGCCCTCGGTGAACTTTCCGAGGTGTGGGGCGAGGTCAGTCAGGCCTCGGGGGCCGCCGAACGGCTGATGGAAATGCTGGCCGTTGTCCCGGAAATCCGTTCGCCGGCAAACCCGGTGGCTCTGCCGGTTCCGGCCAAGGGCGAAATCGCCTTCAAGGATGTATCGTTTGCCTACGCCTCGCGGCCGGGAATATCGGCGCTTGAGAATTTCTCACTGCGGGTGGCGCCCGGTGAAACCGTGGCGCTGGTCGGCCCGTCGGGTGCCGGTAAGACCACGATCTTCAACCTGCTGCTGCGCTTCTACGATCCCCAGTCCGGCGAAATCCGGGTCGATGGCGTCAAAGTCAGCGATGCCGATCTGACGGCGCTGCGGTCGCGCATTGCGCTCGTGCCGCAAGACGTTGCCATCTTCGCCGACACGGTCGCGGAGAACATCCGCTATGGCACGCCGGACGCGACCCAAGCCGACGTAAAACGCGCGGCCATCGCCGCCCAGGCCGACGACTTCATTTCCGCGCTGCCCGATGGCTATGAAACGCGCCTCGGCGAACGCGGCGTGACGCTCTCCGGCGGCCAACGCCAGCGCCTCGCGATTGCGCGTGCCATCCTGAAAGACGCTCCCGTCCTGCTGCTCGACGAAGCCACCAGCGCGCTCGATGCCGAGAACGAATTGGCCGTGCAGCGGGCGCTCGAAAGCGTCATCAAGAATCGCACGACCCTCGTCATCGCTCATCGGCTGGCAACCGTGCAGAAGGCCGACAGGATTCTGGTGATGGACCAGGGCCGCATCGTCGAAAGCGGCACCCATCGCGAACTGGTTGCCAAGGGCGGGCTTTACGGCCGCCTTGCCGAACTGCAGTTCGGCCGCGAGGCGGCGGAGTAGGCGCCACGCTACCTATTCGTCAGCTTCAACTCGATCCGCCGGTTCTTTTGCATCGAGAGTTCGTCGGCGCCCTTTTCAAGCGGCTGGAACTCGCCGTAGCCGGCCGCCACCAGCCGGTCGGCCGGCACGCCACGGGCGATCATGTACTTGACCACCGACGACGCGCGCGCGGTTGAAAGCTCCCAGTTCGACGGATACTGAGCGCTGGCGATCGGGCGAATATCGGTATGGCCATCGATCTGGATGGCCCAGTCGATCTCTTTGGGAATTTGTTTGCTCAGACCGGCGATTGCGGTCGCCAGCTGATCCATCGCGGCCCCACCCTCAGCCGTCAGATCGGCCGAGCCCGACGCGAACAGCACTTCGCTTTCGAACACGAAGCGGTCGCCGACCACCCGGATGTCCTTGCGATCCTTCAAGAGATCACGAAGCCGTCCAAAGAAATCCGAGCGATAGCGCTGCAATTCCTGCACTTGCCGGGCGAGCGCCGCATTGAGCCGTGCGCCGAGATCCTTGATGGTCTTGTCGCTCTCCGTCGTCTTGGCCTCGGAGGCATCGAGCGCCTGGTTCAACGCATCGATCTGACGCCGCAAAGCAAGCATTTGCTGGTTCAGCAGATCGACCTTGGCGAGCGCCTCGTTGGAAATCGTTTTCTGACTGTCGATCTCGGCTGTCAGCGTGCTGATCTGGCCGGCTGCGGCCTTGGCGGTCTCGTCGCCACTCAAGGCAAAGCCCGAGAGCTTGGAATTCTCTTCCTTCATCGAGGAGAGCGTTGCTTGCAGCGACGTAAGCTGATCTTCCGCGTCCTTGCCCTTGCCCTTCTCGAGCGACAACAGGTTCGTCAATTCCGAGATCTGGCGGTTGAGACGCAGCAGTGCGGAATCCTTGCCGGCCGATTCCTGGGTGGCGAAAAACTGCGCGATCATGAAGATCGACATCAGAAAGGTGACGACCAGAAGCAACGTCGACAGGACGTCAACGTATCCCGGCCAGTATTCGGCGTGCTCGCTGCTGCGGCGTGCGCGGCCAGCCATTACGCACCCCGCCGCTGCAGATTATCGGCCAGTGCTTTCAAAGCGCCGGTCACCTCGGCCTGTTGGGACGACTGCTCATCGACCCACTCGCGGACGACCTTCTGTTCGTTGCGCATCTGGGTGACGAGCTGGTTCACGCCGCGGGCGAGATCGCGCACCGCTTCTTCGTTGGCCGCCGCCGCCGCCGGCGCCGCGCTGATGGCCGGCACGGCCGTCAGGTGTTTCGACAATTCTTCGACCGCGCGCTGCATTTCGTAGACGGCGGTTGTCAGTTGACGGCTCGCCTGATCGGTGGCGGCGATCGTGCCGGGCGTTAACTCTGTGATGCCCGACAACCACTCTTCCAGCTCGTTGTAGAACCGGTTGTGGGCGTGATTGGCCTGCAGTTCGAGAAATCCAAGGATCAGCGAACCGGCAAGGCCCAACAGCGACGACGAGAACGCCGTGCCCATGCCCTTGAGCGGCGCGGCAAGGCCGGCTTTCAACTCATCGAACACAGCAACCGACTCGCCCTTGGTATCGAGCGAATTGATGGCAAGACCGACCGATTGCATGGTCTCCAGCAATCCCCAGAAGGTGCCGAGCAGACCGAGGAACACGAGCAAGCCGACGAGATACCGGCCGGTGTCGCGGGCTTCATCGAGCCGCGAGCCGATGCTATCCA
>JANORU010000241.1:0-3078 GCA_031415475.1 Hyphomicrobium sp. | reverse complement strand
GCCTGCAGGCCGAACAGCAAGGCGAGGCCGATGACCGCCAGCCGGGTGGCGGGGTCGCCCTCCCGCGCACTGAAGTACAGCGCCCGCAGAACGATAAAGGCAAACAACAGCAGAATGGCGAGGCAGGCGATGGCGCCGTATTCCTCGGCGACAACGGCAAAAATGAAGTCCGTGTGGGCGTCCGGCAGAATGGTCTTGATGGTGCCTTCGCCCGGTCCAAGGCCGAAAAATCCGCCCGCTGTAAACGATTGCAGGGCGCGGTCGACCTGGCTGTTGTCGCCCGAGATGGGATTGAGAAACCGGTCGACACGATATTGGACGTGCGGAAACGTGGCATAGGCCGCCCACAGCCCGCCGAGGCCGAGCGTCGCGCCAACTCCGGCATAGAGCAGCGGCTGGCCGGATACGAAGAACATCAGGCCAAAGACGGCGCTGATCAGAAACGTCTGACCGACATCGGGCTGCAGGACGAGGAGCGTGGCGAGCAGCAGGTACAGCACAATCGCCATCGGCAGGGCCGGCATGCCGGTTGTTTTGCGCGCCTCGGCCAGGAGCCAGGCGGAGATCACGACAAACGCCGGCTTGGCAAATTCCGAAGGCTGCAAGGAATGACCGCCGATCGACAGCCATCGCCGCGCGCCGTTGACTTCGGCGGCTGTAAAATGAACCAGCACCAGCGCTGACAGTGCCGCCAATAGCATGACAAGCGCGAAGCGGCGCACCTGACGCGGCGACAGAAATGATACCGCCGTCATGAGAAGCGCGCCAACCAGGGTGAACAGCATGTGCCGTTCGACGAAGGCGTACGCCGAAAGCCCCTTCTTCAGGGCCACGGCCGGGCTCGCCGCCAGCGACAACACCACGCCCGTTCCCATCAGGATCAGCACGGCGACCATCAGCGTCTGATCGACGGTGAACCACCAGTCGGTAAACCGGCTGCGGTCGGCGCGCGAAACCCGCATCATTGGCCACCCCTCCGCTCTATTTCAGCCAAGACAAGTTGGCGGAAGTGATCGCCGCGCACTTCGAAATTCTTGTACTGGTCGAAAGACGCGCAAGCAGGAGATAGCAGCACGACTGTTTCAGGCTTGTTTGCCTCTAGCGCATCGGTTGTCGCTCTATGCACAGCAACGTCGAGCGTTCCACACCGCTCGTAGCTCACAGCTCCGTTCAACGTCGCTGCAAACTCGTCTGTGGCCTCACCTATGAGGTAGGCCTTCACCAGTCGAGAAAAGTACGGTCGAAGCGCTTCAATTCCACCAGCCTTCGCTTTGCCGCCGAGTATTACGTATATGCCCGAGCTCCACGACGCGAGAGCCTTCTCTGTACTCTCGGCGTTGGTCGCTTTGCTGTCGTTGATGAAGTCTACAGGGCCGTAGCGCCGGACCGTTTCAAGCCTGTGCGGCAGACCCCGGAATTCCTTGATACTTGCCGCGAATCCAAAGTCACATCTCAACTCCCGACAAACCGCATAGGCGGCGGCAGCATTCTGTCCATTGTGCGCACCGCGGAGCGGTGCGATGCCTTTCAATCGGGCAACTACAGTTATGCCGCCTGGCTCCGCTTTCAGGATTCTCTCGTCCTCAAAATAAACTCCAAAGGACAGCTCGCCCTTGGCGGATATCGGTATCAGTCGAGGGCCATATCCGATCGCTCCGCCTGTTACGCCCTTCTTCGCGCGCAGGCGTTCAGCAATCGCTTTTGAATAAGTATCATCTACCCCTACGACAGCGAATTCAGATCTAGCAACCAGCCGCTCCTTGACCGCCGCATAGTTTTCAATCGTGCCATGGCGGTCGAGGTGATCGGGCGTGATGTTCAGCAAAACGCCGACCGACGGATTGATCGACGGCGCCAGATCGATCTGGAACGACGAACACTCGATCACGTAGACCTTATCCGGCGCAAGTTCATCGAGCGTCAGGACCGCGACACCGATATTGCCGCCGAGCTGCACGTCCTTGCCGGCCTCTTTCAGAATGTGCGCAATCAACGCCGTCGTCGTTGACTTGCCATTGGTGCCGGTGATGGCAATGAACGCCGCCTGCGGGCAGCGGGCGCGGCGCTCCCGGCAAAACAGCTCGATATCGCCGATGATCTCGATGCCGGCGGCCTGCGCCTTCTTCACCGTCCAATGCGGCTCGGGATGAGTCAGCGGCACACCGGGCGCAAGGACAAGCGATGAAAACGCCGTCCAGTCAGCAACCTCAAGATCAACCAGAGGCACGCCCGCCTTGGCCGCGCCCTCGCGGCCGGCCTCGCTATCGTCCCAGGCGGCAACGCTGGCGCCGCCCGCCATCAGGGCGAGCGCGGTGGCATTGCCAGAAGCGCCGAGGCCAAAGACGGCCACCCGCGCGCCGGCGAATGTGGAAATTCGAATCATCGACGGGAATCTAACTCAGCCCGGCCGAACAAACGACGCGGCGTGTGGTGGCCCGGTACGGTTAACCCGGCCCTGTATCAGCGAAGCTTCAGCGACGACAGCCCGATCAGCGCCAGAACCACAGCGATAATCCAGAACCTGACGACCACGGTGCTCTCCTGCCAGCCCTTCTGTTCGAAGTGGTGGTGCAGCGGCGCCATGCGGAACACCCGTTTGCCGGTCAGCTTGAACGATGCGACCTGGATAATCACCGACAGCGTTTCCAGAACGAACAACCCGCCGATGATGGCCAGCACGATTTCATGCTTGGTCGCGACCGCAATGGCCCCGAGCGCCCCGCCCAGCGCCAGCGAACCCGTGTCGCCCATGAAGATCATGGCCGGCGGCGCATTGAACCAAAGGAAGCCCAGCCCTGCGCCGATCAACGCGCCGCAGATAATGGCGAGTTCTGCAGTGCCTGGAACGTTGTGAATTTGCAGGTAGGTGGCAAACTTTTCCGAACCGATGAGATAGGCGATCATGCCGAATGCGGCGGCCGCGATCATGACCGGTACGATGGCCAGACCATCGAGGCCATCCGTCAAGTTGACTGAATTGCCAGCGCCGGCGATGACGAGAACACCAAGCAGTACGAAAAACGGGCCAAGATCGATCAGCACGTCCTTGAAGAACGGCACGGCCAGTTTGCCGGCCAG
>JANORU010000240.1:0-2215 GCA_031415475.1 Hyphomicrobium sp. | reverse complement strand
CCATCAGATGCCGGGTGTAGGGATGCTTGGGCGCGGCGAACACGTCTTCCGTGCGGCCTTCTTCCACCACCTCGCCCGCCTGCATGACATAGACGCGATCGGCCATGTGACGGACAATGCCGAGATCGTGGGTGATCAGGAGCATGGCGAGGCCAAGCTCTTTTTTGAGATCGCGCAACAGCTCAAGAATTTGCGCCTGAATGGTGACGTCGAGCGCCGTCGTCGGCTCGTCGGCGATCAACAGATCGGGATTGTTGGCGAGCGCCATGGCGATCATGACGCGCTGCCGCTGGCCGCCCGACAACTGATGCGGAAAATCCGCCAGCCGCTTTTCGGGATCGCGAATGCCGACTTTGGTCAACAGGTCAAGCACGCGCGGCCGCGCCGCCGCGTCGTCGATATCGCCGTGAATCTTGAGTATCTCGCCCACCTGCGTCTCGATCGACTGCAGCGGATTGAGCGACGTCATCGGCTCCTGGAAAATGATCGAGATGCCTTTGCCGCGCACCGCGCGCATCTCGTCTTCGCTCGCCTGCAACAAATCACGGCCGCGATAGATGATTTCGCCGCCAGGATGCGACGCCGCCGGATAGGACAGGAGCTTGAGGATCGACAGCGCCGAGACGGTTTTGCCCGAGCCGGATTCACCGACCAGCGCCGCCGTTTCGCCCTTATCGATATGAAACGACACGCCCTTGACGGCGAGGCTTTCGACGCCGCCGGAATCGAAGGCGACTTTTAAGCCGCGCACATCGACCAACTTTTCCGGATTGGACATGCTCATCATCTCACCGGTACGTCTTGCGCGGGTCGAGGGCGTCACGCACCGCCTCACCGATGAACACCAGCAGCGACAGCAGCGTTGCGATCAAGAGGAAGCCGGACAGGCCGAGCCACGGCGCTTCCAGGTACTTCTTGCCTTGCAGCAGCAGTTCGCCAAGCGACGGCGATCCGGGCGGCAAACCCAACCCCAGGAAGTCGAGCGAGGTCAGCAACGTTACCGAGCCCGACAGCTTGAACGGCAGAAACGTCAGCGTCGCAACCATGGCGTTCGGCAGCAGATGCTTCCACATGATGGTTGCATCGGAGAGACCCATGGCGCGGGCGGCGCGAATGTATTCGAAATTGCGGCCGCGCAGGAACTCGGCGCGAACGATGCCGACAAGCGACGTCCACTGGAACGCCAGCAGGATGATGAGAAGGGTCCAGAAGCCCGGGATCAGCATCGCCGAAATGATGATCAGCACGTAGAGTTCCGGCACCGACGACCAGATTTCGAGAAAGCGCTGGAAAATGAGATCGACTTTTCCGCCGAAATAGCCCTGCACCGCGCCGGCAGCGACGCCGATGATCGACGACAGAATTGTGAGGATGAGCCCGAACAGCACCGAGACCCGAAACCCATAGATGATGCGCGCCAGCACGTCGCGGCCCTGATCGTCGAGGCCGAGCCAGTTCATGTTGCCGATGGCGGTATAGCGCGCCAGCTGGTCGTCGGCCGCCGGGCACAGCTTGGTACGCGTCGCCCACTGCGGGGGTGCTGGAAAGCCCAGGCCGCTCGGCATTTCGATGCCGTCTTTGTTCTCGACGCAACTGCCGTCGGGACGCGCGCGCGTCGGGTAATCCTTGTTGATGGTGTCGTAGCGGAACCCGACCGGCGGCCACAGCGCCCAGCCGTTGTCTTCAACTTCTTTCAATATCACCGGGTCTTTGTAGTCGGTGACCGCCAGAAAACCGCCGAACTTCGATTCCGGATAGTCGACCAAAAACGGGAACAGCACTTCGCCTTTATACGTCATGACCATCGGCCGATCGTTGGCAATCACTTCGGCGAACAGCGTGACGAAGAACATCACGCCAAAAATCCACAAGCTCCAGTAGCCACGCCTGTTGGCCTTGAAGTTCTGCCAGCGCCGCTTGTTAAGCGGCGACAGTTCGAAGTCGCGCCAGAACGCCAAGCGGCGCACGCTGCTGCCGGTTTTCGCCAGTGATGTTGCGGTCACGGCTAAACCTCGCGGCTTTCAAAGTCGATGCGTGGATCGACTAGGGTGTAGATGAAGTCCGTCACAAGGTTTGCCACCAAGCCGACCAGCGAGAAGATGTAGAGCGTGGCAAACACCACCGCATAGTCGCAGTTGATGACCGACTCGAAGCCGAGCAGACCGAGACCATCGAGCGAGAAGATCGTTTCGATCAGCAGCACGCCGGAAAAGAA
>JANORU010000239.1:0-5488 GCA_031415475.1 Hyphomicrobium sp. | reverse complement strand
CGACGACGCCCGGCAGTTGCGTGACGACAGCCGCAAGGTCATGGCCGCGCTAGAAACCAGATATATCGAAGAGACCGGCGTCAAGACTCTCAAGATTCGCCACAACAATATCCTCGGCTATTACATCGAGGTGACGCAGGTCAACGCCAAGCCGCTCACCACGCTGCCAATGTCTGATCTATTCCGCCACCGCCAGAGCATGGCCAATGCCATGCGGTTCACGACTAGCGAACTGTCCGAGACCGAGGGACGCATTGCGTCGGCCGCCGAGCGGGCGCTGGCGATCGAGCAGGATATTTTTGCCGAATTGCAGGCGGCGATCGCACAGGCCGAGCGCGATCTCAGTATGGTCGCGGCAGCCCTTGCCGAACTCGATCACGTGGCGGGTCTTGCCGAACTGGCGGTCGAGCAATCCTATGTCCGGCCGGAGGTGGTCGACGGACAGTCGTTCGAAATTCGCGGCGGCCGCCATCCGGTGGTCGAGCAGGCGCTGAGAGCCTCGCTCGCACAAGCGTTTATCGAGAACGATTGTGTGTTGGGGTTGGAACCCGGCCGTCCGCCGGGGTTCGATGAAGAAACCAAGGCGCGCATCTGGCTCGTCACTGGCCCCAACATGGCCGGAAAATCGACGTTTCTCCGGCAGAACGCCTTGATTGCGGTACTGGCACAAATGGGGTCGTTCGTGCCGGCGCGGTCGGCGCGCATCGGCATTGTCGATCGGCTGTTCTCGCGCGTCGGTGCTTCCGATGATCTGGCGCGCGGACGTTCGACCTTCATGGTCGAGATGGTCGAGACCGCCGGCATCCTCAATCAAGCAACCGACCGTTCCCTGGTCATCCTCGACGAGGTCGGCCGCGGCACGGCGACCTTTGATGGCTTGTCGATTGCCTGGGCGACGGTTGAATACCTTCACAATGTTTCGCGCTGCCGGGCCTTGTTCGCAACCCATTATCACGAACTGACGGCGCTCGCCGGCCGGCTCGCCGATGTCGGCAACGCCACCATCGACGTCAAGGAATGGCACGACGATATCGTATTCCTGCACAAGGTGAAGCCCGGCGCCGCCGATCGGTCATACGGTATTCAAGTCGCCAAGCTGGCGGGTTTGCCGGGCACTGTGATCGAGCGGGCGCGCGAAGTGTTGAGCCATCTTGAAAAGCATGACCGGCGCGCGACCGGAGCCGACGGGCCGCTCGACGACCTGCCGCTGTTTGCGGCCGCGCGCCCGAAAGGCGGCGGCGGCGGCGGCGGACGCGACCCTTCGGCCATCGAAACCGCACTTAAAGCCATCAATCCGGATGAGCTGACGCCGAAAGCAGCCCTAGATGCGCTCTACAAGTTGAAGGCGCTGGAGAAGTCCAAGGAAAAGAAATAGACGCGACGCGCGGCCTCTGGTTTCCGCTCCTCAAGTTCCTTAAACCACTCGCATGGATACCAGCACGTTCCACCCCGCGCCTTACTTCGACCCGATGGAGCTTCGGATCGAACTGACGGCGTTGTTCAATGCCCATGGCACGCCGGCCGAAGCGCGTCCGGCCGTGGTCGAGCGGTTGAAGGCTCTTGTAAAGCTGGGGCGCTCGGAAGCCCGCCGCCAGCTTGAGGCCGACGGCAAGGGCCGCAAGTGCGCGCACGGCCTGGCGCGCTTTCAGGACGAGTTGATCGCGCTGATCTATGATTATACAGCCGCGCACGTTTATCGAGCGACCAATCCATCCGATGCCGAACGCATGGCGATTGTCGCGACTGGTGGCTATGGCCGTGGCCTTTTAGCGCCCGGCTCCGACATCGATCTCTTATTCCTGCTGCCGTACAAGCAGACGCCCTGGGGCGAGAGCGTCGCAGAATACATGCTCTATATTTTGTGGGATCTCGGCTTCAAGGTCGGTCACGCCACGCGCACGGTCGACCAGTGCCTGAAAATGGCTCACTCCGATATGACGATCCGGACCGCGCTGCTCGACATCTGGCTGGTGCACGGCGATGGGCAGCTGTTTGCCGAACTGACCGACCGGTTGCGCAAAGACGTCTTCGACGGCACGGCGCGTGCTTTTATCGATGCCAAGATGACGGAACGCGACGAACGCCATCGCCGCGCCGGCGAAAGCCGCTACAAAGTCGAGCCGAACGTGAAGGACGGCAAAGGCGGCCTGCGCGACCTGCATACGCTGCACTGGATGTCGAAGTATCTGTTCGGGCAGGAAGTCGGACCCTCAACCGTCGAAGCCGGAATTTTCACGCCTGCTGAGTTCACCACCTTCCGCAAATCGGAAGATTTCCTGTGGAGCGTGCGCTGTCATCTCCATTTTCTCACAGGCCGCGCCGAAGAACGCCTGACATTCGAACTGCAGCCGGCGATGGCCGAGAAGCTTGGCTACCGCGCAAAATCCGGATTGCTGGCGGTCGAACGCTTCATGAAGCATTATTTTTTGGTGGCCAAGGACGTCGGCGATCTGACGACAATTCTCTGCTCAGAACTTGAAATGAAACAGGCCAAGGCCTCGCCGGGGCTTGGCCGGCTGCTTGATCCGACGAGTTGGACATTCCGCCGTCAGGTGCGCCAGCACACTGATTTCCGTTTCGATAACGACCGGCTGAATGTCGCTGACCAGGACGTGTTCAAGCGCGATCCGGTCAACCTGCTGCGCTTTTTTGCTAGAGCCGCTGAGACCAACGCGTTTCTGCATCCCAACGCCATCCGCCTGCTCCGGCAATCGCTGCGCTTGATCGACGATCAGCTGCGCTCCGATCCGGAAGCCAACCGCCACTTTATCGACCTCGTGTCGAGCCAGCACAATCCGGAGGCGACCCTTCGGCGCATGAATGAGGCTGGCGTCCTCGGCCGGTTTATTCCCGAGTTCGGCCGCGTTGTGGCGATGATGCAATTCAATATGTATCATCACTACACGGTCGATGAACATTTGATCCGCACGGTCGGCATGCTGGCCGATATCGAACACGGCGGCGCTTTGGACGAGCTGCCGCTGTCGAGCGAAATCATCAAATCGATCCAGAACCGGCGTTTGCTCTATGTCACCGCGTTTCTGCATGATGTTGGCAAGGGGCGGGGCGAGGATCATTCGATCGTCGGCGCCAGAATCGCGCGTGAACTTTGCCCACGGCTCGGGTTCTCGCCGGCTGAAACCGATACGGCGGCTTGGCTCATTGAGCAGCATTTGACCATGAGCAGCATGGCTCAGAGCCGCGATATTTCCGATCCGAAAACCGCCCGCGACTTCGCCGATATCGTGCAAAGTCCGGAGCGTTTGAAGCTATTGACGCTGCTGACGGTTGCCGATATCCGCGCTGTCGGTCCAGGTGTGTGGAACGGCTGGAAGGGCCAGCTGATCCGCAATCTCTATCATGAAACCGAGCCACTGGTCGGCGGTGGACATACGACCACCGGCCGCCCGCAGCGCATCGAAGAGATGAAACAAGCGCTTCGCCAAGCGCTCGCCGACTGGCCGGCCGAGGAGGTTGAGCGGTTCATTGGCCGGCATTTCCCCGATTATTGGCTCAGAACCGATACCAAGGCGCAGGTCACCCACGCCCGGCTCATCCGCCGCGCCGAACAGGAGGGCTTGAAGCTGGCGAGCGACGCTAAGACCGACAAGTTCACCTCCGTTACCGAACTTACGGTGTTCGCACCGAACCACGCGCGGTTACTGTCGTTGTTCGCCGGCGCGTGTGCCGCCAATGGCGCGAACATTGTCGGCGCTCATATCACGACGACGCGCGACGGCTTTGCCCTCGATACCTTCCTGCTGGTTCGCGAGTTCCCGGAAGACGAGGACGAGTTGCGGCGGGTAAAACGGATTGCCGACACGATCGACCGGCTGCTCAAGGGCGAGGGCCGGATGAAAGCGATGCTCGAAAAGCGCCGTCCGACGGCCAACCGTATCGAGGCGTTCAATGTGACGCCCGAGGTAATCGTCAACAACGCGCTGTCCGATAAGTTCACAGTTATCGAGGTGTCGGGGCGCGACCGGACCGGGCTTTTGTACGACCTGACCAGCACACTTTCGGATCTTTCGCTCGACATCGCCTCGGCGCACATCACCACCTACGGCGAAAGGGCCGTCGACGTCTTCTATGTGACCGACCTGACCGCCAAGAAGATCGAAAGCGAGGTTCGCCAGAAGGCGATCCGGTCGCGGCTCATTACTGTGCTTTCTCCAACTCAGGCGGGGACCGGGTAGACTTGCCCCCGGCGCCGAACCCGGCTAGCCCTTGGCCCGCATGAAACTCTATCGCTCCTTCGCGACCGTCGGCGGCCTGACGCTTGTCAGCCGGGTGTTCGGTTTTCTGCGCGATATCCTGGCCGCCGCTGTGCTCGGCACCGGGCCGGTGGCCGACGCGTTCTACGTGGCATTTCGCTTCCCAAATCTCTTCCGGCGGCTGTTTGGCGAAGGCGCCTTCAACTCGGCGTTCGTGCCGCTGTTTGCCTCAAAGATCGAAGGCGAGGGGCCGGACGCCGCCAAGGCTTTTGCCTCTGAAGCCATGTCGGGCCTGGCTTTCGTCCTCGTACTTCTTTCGGCCGTTTGTATGTTGACCATGCCCTGGCTGATGTATGCCTTGGCACCCGGCTTTTCCGACACGCCAGAGAAATTCGATCTCGCGGTCGTCATGACCCGGATCACGTTCCCTTATCTTCTTTGCATGTCGCTGGTCGCTTTGCTGTCGGGCGTGCTGAACACGCTCGGCAAGTTCGCCGAAAGCGCTGGCGTGCCGATCATCCTCAATCTCGTGCTGATGTCGGCGATGCTGCTGTCGATCTGGCTTGGCTATCGCGGCGAACCGGCGGCCGGCCTGATCCAGGCGTGGGGCGTGTTTATTGCCGGCTTCCTGCAACTTTTCATCCTTGTTCGCGCCGCCTGGAAAATGGGCTACCGGCTCAATCTTCATTGGCCGCGCTGGTCGGACAATATGAAGAAACTTGTCGCCCTCGGCGTGCCGGGCATTGTCGCCGGTGGCATCACCCAGCTCAATATCGCGATCGGCACCATGGTCGCCTCGTTGCAGGACGGCGCCGTCTCCCACCTCTACTATGCCGACCGGATCTATGAGCTGCCGCTCGCCATCGTCGGTATTGCCATCGGCGTCGTGCTGCTGCCGGACGTTTCCCGCCACCTGCGCGCCGGCAACGACGCGGCGGTCTCCGACAGTCAGAACCGGTCGCTCGAATTCGCCATGCTGCTGACCGTGCCGGCAGCCGTCGCGTTGTTCGTCATCCCGACCGAAATCGTCAGAACGCTGTTCGAGCGCGGCGCGTTCACCGCCACCGATACGCCCTATACGGCGGAAGCGTTGCGCATCTTTGCACTTGGCCTGCCGTCATTCGTCCTCATCAAGGTTTTTTCGCCGGCGTTTTTCGCCCGTCACGATACCAAGACGCCGATGCGCTATGCGGCCTGGAGCCTGACGGCCAATACGCTCGGGTCGGTTGGCCTGTTCTTTCTATTCCGGTCGCTTGGGTGGATGCCGCATCTCG
>JANORU010000238.1:0-11916 GCA_031415475.1 Hyphomicrobium sp. | reverse complement strand
GGCATCCATGAGCGCCAGGTCTTGGTAGGGCAGCGCCATGTTGATCAAGAGATCTGGCTTGACCTTTTTGAGCAGCTTGACGGTCTCGGCCACGTTGTCAGCATCGACTTGGGAAATGTCGATCTTGGTCTTGCACTGCTTCAATACTATTTCGCAGCTCTCCAGGCGCCGCGAGGCGAGGTGGATCTTCTTGAACACGTCGCGGTTCATCGCGCACTTCTGAGCGGTCACCGAACCGGCAGCACCCGCGCCGATGATCAGAACGCTATCCAAGGCCGTATCCTCCGAGAGCTGGAATTGGGGAAACGGCGAACGCCGCCGCACTGAGCGCGATTAGGGCTTTTCCCTGTTAAATTCAATATGGCTTGCAAAGCGGCATTGGGCGGCGTTGGGCAAAGTGGTGACGGCAAGGGCCGTCTCGTGCTAACTTGGCGCCATGAACTTGCCGCTCAAGAAATTGACCGCTGAGGAGTATGCCACCTGGGCCGAAGCGCAGGATCAGGGCCGCTTTGAGCTGATCGATGGGGTTGTGGTCCAAATGAATTCAGAACGCGCCGTCCATGCCAGGGTCAAGCGGCGTATCGCCAATCTTCTGGAAGCGGCTCTCATCAGGCAGGGTCTAGAGGGCGAAGTGTTCGGCGACGGCATGGCGGTCAGGATCGGCGAGCGCACCGTGCACGAGCCTGATGCCATGCTGCGCCTCGGCCCGCGGCTGCCCGACAACGACATCCTGGTTCTCGATCCCGTCGTCGTCGTCGAGGTCGTGAGCCCCAGCACCGGTCCGGTCGATACCAGCACCAAGCTGGTCAATTATATGAGCCTGCCGAGCGTCGCCCACTACCTCGTGGTCCGAACCCCAGAGCGCCTCGTGCTGCACTACAGTCGCGGCCCGGAAGGCAACCCGGTGCTGGCGACCGTGCGGGACGGCGCTATCGTCCTCGACCCGCCCGGCCTGAGCCTCTCGCTGGCCGAGATCTTTGCTTAATTTCCCCGCCCTTTTCGCCCCTGCTAAGCTTGTAAAGCCGTGGGTTCTCCTCTAAAACCCGCCGCTTTCCCGAGGGGACCCAAAGGGGCCATGTCGAAATCCCAGCCAGTCGTCGGTATCATCATGGGCAGCCAGTCCGATTGGCCGACCATGAAACGCGCCGCCGAAGTTCTCGACGAATTGGGTGTCGCCTACGAGACCAAGATCGTCTCCGCCCATCGCACGCCCGACCGGCTTTATGCCTACGCCAAGGGCGCCAAGGCGGCTGGGCTGAAAGTGATCATCGCCGGCGCCGGTGGTGCGGCGCATCTCCCCGGCATGACGGCCTCGATGACCATACTGCCAGTCCTCGGCGTGCCGGTTGAAACCAAGGCATTGAAGGGTCAGGACAGCCTGCTGTCGATTGTCCAGATGCCGGCCGGAGTGCCCGTCGGCACACTTGCGATTGGCGAGGCGGGTGCCAAGAACGCCGGGCTGCTCGCAGCGCAGATTTTGGCGCTCAGCGACGCCCGACTGTCCAAGCGACTCGATGCTTGGCGCGCGACGCATACCAGTGCCGTCGCCGAACACCCAAAAGACGCGTGAGGACCCGATGATGGCGATCCCGCCCGGCTCGACCATCGGCATTCTCGGCGGCGGACAATTGGGCCGCATGCTGGCGCTTGCCGCTGCTCGGCTTGGATTTAAATCTCACATCTATGCGCCGGAAGCTGACAGCCCGGCCTTCGATGTTGCGGCCGCCCACACCATTGCCGCCTATGACGATCAAAAAACGCTGACGGCGTTTGCCAAATCAATCGATGTTGCGACCTACGAATTCGAGAATATCCCGGTTCCGACGGTCGAATTTCTGTCCGCCATCGTGCCTGTGCGGCCCGGCGCCAAGGCGCTGGCGTGCGCGCAGGATCGCATCAACGAGAAGACGCTGGCCCGCAAGCTCGGCGCGATGACGGCGCCATTCGCGGCGGTCGACGATTACGCCGGTCTTGAGGCGGCGCTCGCCAAAATCGGGATGCCAGCGGTACTGAAGACCCGCCGCTTCGGCTACGACGGCAAGGGGCAGGTCAAGATTCTCAAACCAGACGACGCGAAGGCCGCGTGGGCGGCGATGCGCGACCAGCCGTCGATCCTGGAAGGCTTCGTCAATTTCAAATCCGAAGTCTCGGTTGTGGCCGCCCGTGGCGTCGATGGCGCGTTCAGCGCCTTTCCGGTCACCGAGAACGAACACCGCAATCACATCCTGCATCGCTCGATCGCTCCGGCTCGCGTCAGCGCGGCCACATCGGATGACGCCATCTCGGTCGCGAAGAAGATCGCCGAGGCGCTCGACTATGTCGGCGTATTCGCCATCGAGTTCTTCGCGCTGGCCGATGGCGGGCTCGACGTCAACGAAATGGCGCCGCGCGTTCACAATTCCGGCCACTGGACCATGGACGGCTGCGAAACCTCGCAGTTCGAGCAGCACATCCGCGCCGTTGCCGGCTGGCCCTTGGGCTCAGTGAAGATGACGTTGCCCGCCGCCGAGATGATCAATCTGATCGGCGACGACATTCTCGCCTGGGACCGGATCGCCGCCGAGCCCGGCGCGTTTCTGCACCACTACGGCAAGAAGGACGCCCGGCCGGGCCGCAAAATGGGGCATGTCAACCGCTTGCTGGCGAAAGTGCCCGTCTGACCCCGCCCGCCTAGCCCCGGTTGTGGGGCAAAACCGCGATATTCAGGCTCATTTTGGTGGGGCGGCGTAGACAATTCACCCGGTCTCTGTTAGGCAACCGGCACGATTAGCTAACCAGCGCCGTCCGGCAGCTTTCTGCCGGTGAGGCTGGTTTGGTTTTTTCCGAACAAATTCAACCCCTTCGTCTAGCTGAGGTCATCCTCCTTGCAAGTCCTCGTTCGCGACAACAACGTCGACCAGGCCCTCAAAGCGCTCAAGAAAAAGATGCAGCGCGAGGGTATTTTCCGCGAAATGAAGCTGCGGAACTACTTCGAAAAGCCGTCCGAGAAAAGGGCCCGCGAGAAGGCGGAAGCTATTCGCCGGGCTCGTAAGCTTGCCCGCAAGAAGATGCAGCGCGAAGGCCTGCTGCCGTCGAAGCCGGTCGTGGCTCGTGGTGGTCCCGGTGCCAAGGGTCCCGGTGGTCCCGGCCGTGGTGGCCCGCGCAGTGGCGGCGGCGCCGGTGGGTCTGGCGGCGGATTTGGCGGCAGCGGCGGCTACTCGGGTGGCGGCGGCGGTGGCTATTCCGGCGGTGGTAGCGGCGGTTACTCCGGCGGCGGCAATTCCGGCGCCTGACGCCTGAGCTGCAGACGACTATCGAATTTCAAAAGGCGCGGTGTCAGATGGCAGCGCGCCTTTTTCTATGCCGGCTTCGAGCCGGGCGAGCCAATCGTAGATCACATCGTAAGAGCCGAACAGATGATGATCGGCGTGGCCGGCGCCGGCGAACGTCCGGATCTCGATAGGACCGGTTGCGAGCGAGACCATTTTTCGTCCCATCGCGACTGGCACAATGCCATCGTCTTCGCCCTGCACAATCAGCACCGGACACTTGATCTTCGGCATGCGCCGCGCGCTGTCGTAGCGGTCGGTCATCAGCCAGCGCGCGGGTAGATAGGGGTAATGCAGCCCAGCGATCTCGACCATCGAGGTGTAGGGCGCATCGAGGATTATCCCGGCTACAGGTTTGTCGATAGCGACCTGGATGGCAACGCCGGTGCCAAGCGATTCCCCATACAGCACGAGAGCCCTTGGATCGACACCGCTTGCAACGACGGCATCATAGAGCCGCTTGGCATCCGCGACATTGGCCTTCTCGCTTGGCTTGCCGGTCCTGCCGCCGAAGCCACGATAGGTCATCATCACGACACCGTAGCCGCGCGCCATGTATTTGCGCATCCGTTCGCTGCGCGTGACGAGCGATCCCGCGTTACCGTGGAAATACAGGATGGTCGGGCGGCCCGGGTTGCCGGCACCCCACCACGAGATAATCTTGGCGCCATCTGGCGCGTCGATTATCCGCTCGGCGACCCCGGCAAGTCCTAGCGCATCGGGCAGAACCCGCTCGGTGTCAGGATGATAGAGAAGGCGCGATTGTAGCACATAGGCGCCAACCAGCAGACAGACGTAGACGCCTCCAATCGCCAGCATCGCTTTCAATGCAATCGCAGTCGGGTCCATGGTCCGGCTCCCGGTTGTACCGCTGTTTGGATGCGGCTGGCTCGTCGCTTGGCCTTCGATGCCCGCAACGATGGCACTGCCCGCGATCAACATGCGATGGCGCAAGCCCGCCATCAGCAGAAAACCGAAGCCATACGTCTCGGATAGCTCTTCCCAGAACCGTGCGTGTTCGTCCCGGACAAATAACTTTTCCAGCGCAATGCTGAGAATAAGAAATCCGCCTGCTGCAAACAGCGGCCATGCCCGCCAACTCAACACCATCTGCACGACTTCGCCGAAGTATGCGCGCTGCCGGAACAGATAAACGAAGATCGGAGCAAGCATTGCCAGGAACAGGACCTCCTGCAGCCCGTGATGCGTGAGCCAGCTCCACGCTGCTGGACCTGGAATGGATTTAACATCCAATTCCCTGACGAAAATCGCCGCCGCCAGCATGGCCAACGAGCCGGCAGCGACCTTCATCGCACCATGCCCCCGCCGATAGGCATCCGTGCACACAACTGCCGTCGCAGCGGTCAGAACCAGGTGAAGTATTTCAATCGGCCCGTGCTCCATCGAGATAAACTCGAAGTCGCCGTTCCACCAAAGTGCCAATCCGAACGCGGTCGCGCCGACAACGCCCGCCAAAACAGCAAAACGCAGTCCCGGTGAAGAGATGACACTCTCGTTCGAAATCAATTTCCCCGACACACGCCCCCCGAAACGCGGACTCCTCCCAAAAGCCGACTGTGAGGCAACGGCCCGGCGCTCGCAACCCCCGGCGGTACGGCCTGTAAAGACTTTCTTTACCATACGGGCGCTCAATCTAAGAAGTTTCCAAACTGAGTGAGTGCGTACCAAATGCCGCTATTTTCGCACAGACCCCAAAACCGGATTTCCTGGACTGCGTTGCTCGTTTCAATGCCGGTCGCGGCTCTGGGAATTGGATGCAGTCAGCAATCGTCTAGCCCACAAAACATCACCACCGCCAGCTTGCCCAAAGACGAGGTGCGGGAAACACTGCCGGCATCCGAGAGCGCTGATTACGGCGAGGGACATACGCTGGTAATCGAAAGCCAAGAGTCCGGCGAACAGAGCAGTCGCGCGGCGCCCAGAGTAATCACGGTAGCGCCCGGCGACACGCTTTATGGGCTTGCGCAAAGCCACAAGGTTTCAATTGCTGCCCTCGCTGACATCAATGGATTGCCAACGATGACGCTCAAGGCCGGCCAACGGCTTGTATTACCGCCCTACGCCCGCTGACAGCGTTGAAGCCTCTGATGGCCTAAAGCCCGCCGGTTCGACCACGTTATCGGTCGGATCGTCAAAGCACGCCACTAAGCGCGCTGCCCTTTCAGGGCCAGGAAGATGGCCGAGCGCCGTGCCGCGGCTTTTGGCGAAGTGGGGGGCAAATGCCTGCACGTCGGAGCGCATGAACAGTCCGCTGTCGCGACCGGTCTTCACCGACCAGCAATCGGCCTCGTTCTCGCTCGTCGGCGACGGGCTGAAGACGTGGCCGAGCACATGATGCGCGCACTCATGGTTAAAGAAGAAGATCTGCATCTTGCCCGGCAGCGTCTCCAACCGCAGAGGGTTGAGCGTAATGATGGGCATCCGATTGATGATCGAGGCTCGGGCCACGTCGCCGATATCGTCCATGCGAATGGTCCGAACGGTCTGGCCGCGAAAATCCATGCACTGCAGCGAAGTCCCGTCGAGCACGATCTTCGCTTGCAGGCCTTCGTCCCTGGCCTGCGCCCAACCCGCCAGCACCGCGGAAACCACGGTTGCGAGGATGAGAGCCGCCTTATTTGTCCTCATGAGCCGACCTTTGAGGAGAAAACTGCACGCCGGTCACCGCTGCCGGCAACCGTTCGAACCATGAATGGTAACGGATTCCGCCAACGCGTGGATTAAATTTTCATGGCGCCAGCTAAAGGCAACATTACCATCGCCCGAAAACCATATGGTTCTGGCCTTCTGCGGTAGGTTCCTGAAGTATCCAGCCTACCGGCGGCGGGTCGCCGGCGCAGCTTGGTAAACCCAGAGCAGCGCTTGGCCGGGTGAGATCATGCGGCGGCCAAAAATTGCTGTGTCGCGTCGGGGTCTTCAGCAGTCAAGCCGAGTACATATGCGGCACAGGCAGGCGGACCTCTGAGTTCCCAGGTTCAGCCTCGGCCTCGGTCGCAAACGGCCGATAGAGGTCGTGATCGCGCCGGAGTGGTGGCCGTTCACCCTCACTGTAGGGCCGGCGAACGACAGATAGTATCCGAAATGCGAGGAACTGGCGGCGGTCGATCGATGTGGCGGCCTTGTTCATCTATCCTATCCTCCCATCGTTCCGTATCCCCCGGGTCGAGAACGGCCGCTGCCAACGATTGTTCCACACTACCAAAATTGACCTGGAAGTTTTTTTCGTGCCAAAGCAGCACTCATGTCGAACACATCACCCATCCATATCATCGGCGGCGGGCTCGCCGGCAGCGAAGCAGCGTGGCAGCTGGCACAATCCGGCGTGCCGGTCATCTTGCACGAGATGCGCCCCCACCGCGGTACCGATGCCCACAAGACTGGCGGGCTTGCCGAACTCGTCTGCTCAAACTCGTTCCGTTCCGACGAATGGGAAACCAACGCTGTCGGACTGTTGCACGAAGAGATGCGGCGTGCGGGCTCCCTCATCATGGCCGCTGGAGACAAGACCAAGCTGCCGGCCGGTGGCGCGCTCGCCGTCGACCGCGATGCCTTCTCCGCTGAAGTCACAGACCGGCTGACATCCCATCCCCTCGTCAAAGTGGATAGAGCGGAAGTTGCCCACCTTCCACCGGACGATTGGGACAGTGTGATCATTGCGACCGGCCCGTTGACATCGCCCGACCTCAGCAGCGCAATCGCCGCGCTAACCGGCGAAACAGAACTCGCGTTCTTCGATGCCATCGCGCCCGTCATTCATGCCGAGTCGATCGATCTTGAGATCGTCTGGCGCGCATCGCGCTACGGCAAAATTGGCCCTGCCGGCACCGGCGCCGATTATCTGAACTGCCCCATGAATCGCGATGAGTACGAGGCGTTCATTGATGCGCTTATCGCAGCCGAAAAAACCGTCTTCAAGGAGTGGGAGGCCAGTACTCCCTATTTCGACGGCTGCCTGCCGGTCGAAGTGATGGCCGAACGCGGCCGCGAGACACTGCGCTTCGGCCCCATGAAACCTGTCGGCCTCGATGATCCGCGCACGGGGCGCTGGCCGCACGCTGTCGTGCAGCTCCGCCAGGATAACGCGCTCGGCACGCTGTGGAACATGGTCGGCTTTCAAACCAAGATGAAGCACGCCGAGCAGGTGCGGGTACTTCGGACCATTCCCGGCCTCGCCAATGCCGAGTTCGCCCGGCTCGGTGGCCTGCACCGCAATACCTATCTCAACTCGCCCAAGCTGCTCGACCCATCGCTGCGATTGAAGGCGATGCCGCGGCTGCGGTTTGCCGGCCAGATCACTGGCGTCGAGGGCTATATCGAAAGCGCCGCCATCGGCCTTCTGGCCGGCCGGTTTACCGCCGCCGAACGGATGGGCCGCCAGCTCGTTGCGCCGCCGCCAACCACCGCACTTGGTGCATTGCTTGCGCACATCACCGGCGGGCATATCGTTGTTGACGGCGACGCAACCCGTTCGTTTCAGCCGATGAATATTAATTATGGCCTGCTGCCGCCACTCGCCGAGGTGCCGGAGCGAACGGCCGACGGCAAACGGCTTAAAGGGACAGAGCGCGGGCTGGCGAAGAAGCGCCTGCAGTCACGGCGAGCGCTCGACGATCTGTCGGTTTGGCTCGACGGGTGCCAGACGTCCGAGGCGGCCGAATAACTGGTCCTGAACCGGTCTTGGTACGGGGCACCTTGTTGTGGTGCTGCGCACAATTCCTGGATGTGGCGTTCACCTGCCTTAATCTTCAGCAGCGGTGATCCGATTTCGCCTCGTTTTGGCGATTGACTTCGCAACAGTTGCGACGGACAATTTCACTGCGAGTGTTTTTATCTCACTCACAGGCGAATAGGCATCTTACCTCACACTGAACAGAATCTGGGAGTTTTCGCGTATGCACCAAAGCACCCACAAGACCCTGGCAGCAGGCATCGTTTCCCTGACGATAGCAGCTAGTGCGGCCGCGCAAGTTCAGGCGGCCGCTCCTGAATCTCCAGACCCGATCAAGATCGCGTTGTTCGATTGGACCAGTAACAACGTCAACGCCAAGATCCTCGGCGGCATTCTCACCAAGCTCGGCTACACAGTCGAGTATCCAACCGCCGATTATCTCTCCAGTCTCACCACCGGAATGACCAACGGCGACCTCACCGTCGGCGTTGAGTTCTGGGACACAACGGCCGGCGAGGCGATGAAGGCCTCCGATGCGACCGGCCAGACCGAAAGGCTCGGTGCACTCGGCCCCAAGGCCAAAGAAGAGTGGTGGTATCCGCTCTATATGAAAGAGAAGTGCCCCGGCTTGCCGAATTGGGAAGCCCTGAAAGATCCCAAATGTGCCGCCGCATTCTCAACCCCTGAAACCGCACCAAAGGGTCGCTATCTCGGTGGCCCTGTGACTTGGGAAGGCTATGACGACGAGCGCGTCGTTTCCCTCGGACTGCCATTCACGGTCGTGCACGCCGGCACCGACGGCGCGATGTTTGCGGAACTCGACTCGGCCTATCAGCGAAAAGCACCCATTATGGTTTGGGTCTACTCGCCACACTGGGCGCCTGCGAAGTACCAGGGCGAGTGGGTCGAATTTCCGAAGCACGCCAAGGAATGCTATGAGGACGAAAAGTGGGGTGGCAACCCGGCCGCCAAGTACGACTGCGGCAAGCCCACGGGCGATATCTGGAAGTACTCGTGGAAGGGCATGGCCGGGAAGTGGCCGCTCGCGCATAAGGTCGCCAAGGCCTACACCATGGACGTCAACGAGTTGAACAAGCTGTCCGGTCAGGTCGACCTTGAAAGCAAGTCGATCGACGAGGTCGCGGGCGCCTGGGTTGCGGCCAACGAAGCCAAATGGCGCGAGTGGGCCAAGTAAGTCTGACCCTCCTTTCGTGGCATAAGTGTATAGTGCCGGCGTCCCAACTCACTTGGGACGCCGGTTTAGCTCCCGACGAACGTCAATGTTCGGGAAGACAATCTCGATGAACGACGCCACACCCGTGATCGACAAGATGGGGCAGGATAACTCGCCGCCGGCGCTTAGCATCAAACTCGCGTGCCGGAATTTATGGAAGGTCTTCGGCGACGGCGCGGCGGAGTACATCGCCCAGCACGGCGCACGAGCGACGCTAGAAGACCTCAGTACCGCGAAACTGTTTGGTGCCGTTCGCAACGTCTCTCTCGATATTCGCGAAGGCGAGAATTTCATCGTCATGGGCTTGTCCGGCTCGGGCAAGTCGACCCTGTTGCGCTGCCTATCGCGGCTGATCGAACCAACGGCTGGCGAAGTCGACCTCGACGGCCATGATTTTCTGAAAGTCAGCGACGCGGAACTCATCGAAATTCGCCGCCACAAACTCGGCATGGTGTTCCAGCATTTCGCACTTCTTCCGCATCTGACTGTTCTGGAAAACGTCGCCTTCCCGCTCTCCGTACAAGGTGTCGACCGGCCGGCCCGCGAGGCCCGCGCCCGCGAAGTCATCGATCTGGTCGGACTTGGCGGCCGGGAAAGACATTTCCCGCGCCAATTATCCGGTGGCCAGCAGCAGCGTGTCGGCATCGCCCGCAGCCTCGCCGTCAAACCCGAAGTCTGGTTCCTCGACGAGCCCTTCTCGGCCTTGGATCCCTTGATCCGCCGCGAAATGCAGGATGAGCTGCTGCGACTGCAGAGCGTGTTGAAAAAGACTGTGGTGTTCGTCACCCATGATTTCGACGAGGCGATCCGCCTGGCCGATCGAATCGCCATCATGAAGGATGGCGAGGTTGTCCAGCTCGGGACGCCGGAAGATCTCGTCCTCCACCCGGCGACCTCGTATGTCGCCGAATTTACGCGTGACGTCCAACGCGCCAAAGTGATGTCGGCCGGCCGTCTCATGCGGCCCGTCTCCGACCTATCGACAAGCAGCCGCACCGTCAGAGCCTCCGATAAGATCGCAACCTTCGCCGCCGATATCGTCGAACGCAGGGAGCCGTTCGCGGTTGTCGATGGCAGCGGCCGCGTGCTCGGCGAGGTCACGCCCGAAGCGGTTATCAATCTGCTCGCCGGCCGCGACCAACCGAATGGGCGTAGCACATGACTATCGCCGCCCAGGAGTACGCCTTCCCTACGGCCAACGTCTCGCCTTGGACTTGGATCTGGGCGGCGGCACTGTTGGCGGTCGGCACGTTGTACCTCATTCCAGACATCGCGCCGTGGGCGGTCGACTATCCGGTCAGCGCAGTTCTGCCGGTGGCCGAGATCATCGGTGGCATCATGGCGTGGCTCAAAACCAATTTCACGTGGTTCACGCGCTGGATCACAGAGGTTCTTGGCGTGCCGTTGTCGTGGGCCTTCAACCTACTGTCCAAAGGTTGGAAAATCGGGACGGGGGCTGACGCCGTCGTCCTACCGCGACTATCCTGGGTCGGTATCTGTGCCACATTCGCCATCATGGGTTATGCTTTTGGCGGCCTCAAGCTGTGCATCGTCGCCTCGATCGGCATGCTGTACATCGCCCTGTTCGGCCAATGGGACAGCGCCATGCTGACACTCGCACTGATCATGATCAGTGTGCCGGTGTGCATCGTGCTCGGCTTGGCGCTCGGGATCCTCGCCTACCGCCGGCCGGCGATCGACACCTACGTCATGACGCCGATGCTCGATCTGATGCAGACGATGCCGACCTTTGCCTATCTCATTCCCATGCTCTTACTGTTCGGCAACAGTCCCGTCTCGGCGATGATCGCCACCGCCATCTTCGCCATGCCGCCAATGGTCCGCGCCACGGTTCTGGCGCTGCAGCGCGTTCCCGCCGAGATCAACGATTTCGGCGAGATGGTCGGCTGCACGAGGAACCAGAAGCTGTTCAACGTGCTGTTGCCGGCAGCGCGGCCCACCCTAATGGTTGGCGTCAACCAGGTGATCATGCTGGCCCTCAACATGGTCATCATCGCCTCCATGATTGGTGCCGGCGGTCTCGGCTACGATGTTCTGCTGGCACTGAGGGCCCTCAAAATCGGGCAAGGCATGGAGGCGGGCCTCGCCATTGTTGCCCTTGCGATCGTGCTCGACAGGCTGAGCCAGGCCGCCGCTCACCAAAAGCCCGAGGCGCATGCCGCCGACGCCACGTTCTGGCAGCGCTACCCTTTTCTGTCCCTGGCGCTTGGCGTCCTCGCGGCGACGACGCTGCTCAGCGTCTTTATTCCCGAACTCGCGTCGGTTCCCAAATCTATCACAATCTCGACCGCACCGGCCTGGAAGGCGGGCGTCGATTGGATCACAGTCAATTTCTTCGATGTCATTGAGACCTTCCGCACGACCCTCCTGATCTACATCCTCAACCCCGTGCGAGCCTTCCTCGAAGGCTTCCCGTGGCTTGGGGCAATTCTGTTGGTTGGGCTCGCCGGCTACCAGCTCGGTGGCATCAAACTCGCGGTGCTCGTCGTGGCGCTGACATTCTTCTGCGCGGCGACGGGATTGTGGGAAAAGACCATGGCGACGCTCTACCTGTGCGGCGTCTCGGCGGCCATCGCAGCGGCACTTGGCATTCCGATCGGCTTTCTCGCATCGCGCAATGATCGCGTGAACGGAGTCGTCACGACCATCATCGACACCCTGCA
>JANORU010000237.1:0-2092 GCA_031415475.1 Hyphomicrobium sp. | reverse complement strand
GCGTTTACGGCGCTTGCCTTGACAGGCGTATCGCGTTTTTCCATCGTCGATTCGTCGCCGCCACGCGCGACTGACGCCAGCAGTCCAGAGTGGCAGAGCATTGCGATCAATTTCGATGCGATATCCATCGGCATCACCAAGACGTGCTCGTCCTTTTTTGGGCTGATCACATTCTCCACAGCGAAGATGCCATTGGTGTCGGTTGCCGAGCTGGCTATGTTAGAAATTTCTATTCGCATCACTTCGCCCCTTTCTTTGCTGTGCGCTTCTTTGCTGTCGCCTTGCTGGGCGCTTTGTGCGGCGTCGGCGGTGTGTGCAGCATGCGGCGCAGCACTTCGTTTTCGTCGTGCGTAGGAGGTAGCAGCTTCTTGGCAGGCATTACTACTCCTTTGCCGTGCGAAGAGGTTTCGCACGAGATGATTTTGGCTGGCGAGGCTGTGCTTGAGCAGTTGGCTTGTTCTTGCTCGGCGGATTTTTTGGTTGCGGAGGTTTATAGAGCCATGCGTAGGAAAGCCCTTGATGGTTCTTCCATGGAGCGAACGGGTCTTTGTCGCGATGGGCAAGAAGATGCCAGCACGCGCTAACCGAGTCGCCGCACATGTTCTCGACCATTTCGGCGTCGATCATGACGGCGAACTCATTTCCTGCTTTCGCCGCCCTTCGCTTGTTGGTCAATACGCGCTTCGTTCCCGCATCTTCGCTCGTGATGATTTCGGAGGCGGAGGTGTGATGAACAAGCCAGTTGCGCATCGTGTTCAGAGCATTGATGTGCGCCAGCACCTTATCGAGGTCGTTTTTTCGCGCGTCAGCCAAGGACGTGTTGTGAGCGATGTTCTTGAGAAAGTCGGACATCTCTTTTGCTCTCGCGCCGTGGAACAGCGATCTAGCGACTTTGGGGCTTACGTTGGTGTAATAGCGGAGAGTTGCGAAGAGTGCAGATTCAAGATCGGCCCACGCGAGGATCAATCCTCCAAGGGCCATCTGAAAGCGTCGCTGCTCTTGCGGATGGACGACTGCGAAGCCTTGCTCCGCAAACCAGTCAGCGGCACTCACTTAAGCGTCAATCCGCCGATAGGTCAGACGCTTGCCGCCGATGTTCTTCAACGCGACAGCAGCGCGCTGCGCGTCGTTGAAGCCAAGCGACTGGCGCGTGTTCCAGCGGAAGTCGAATTCGGTCGCGTAGCGTTGCAGGTGCTGCTCGCTGACGCTGTGGAACGTGCCCACAAGGCCGCGCTTCAACAGAGCAAAGCTCGACTCGACGGTGTTCGTCGTCACGTCGCCGCGCGAGTATTCCTTCGCGGTGTGGTTCACGACCTCATGCGAAGCGAAAGCCTTGCCGAGCTTCTTGTACGCGCCGAAGTCATCAGTCATCAGGCGGGCCTTCGCGGCGATCTGCGCATTGAGGATCGGACGCAGAGTCTTTGGGTTGACGGCTGGAACGTGGAACGAGCTCTTTTCGCCGTTGCGCTCGACAAGCGAGACGATCTTCATCTTGTGGTGGCCACCGCGAGCGCCCGGCTTTTGCTTGCCGTTGTTGCCCCAAAAGGTTTCATCAACTTCGACGGGCGAACCGTTGCCGCCAAGTTGGCCCTTCGGTGCGATGTTCATTGCTTCGCGGATGCGGTGGGCCATGAACCACGCGGTCTTGTAGGTGACACCAAGCATGCGCTCCAGTTGCTTGGCGCTAATGCCCTTCTTCGACGCGCACATCAGGTGCGACGCGAAAACCCACTTGTGAAGCGCGACCTTGGAACGTTCAAAGACCGTGCCGACCGTCACCGTGAACTGCGATTTGCTGTCGGCGCAGTAAAGCAGGCCAGGACGATGCGCGGTGCCGTTCAGGCGGGTATTGCGCTCCGTGCCGCTGCAGTGCGGGCACACCGGGCCACGCGGCCAGTAAATCGACTCAAGGTGCTCGCGCGCCGCGTCTTCGTCGTTGAATCGTGCTTCGGTGTGGATTGCTTCGGCCATGCTCTTTCTCCGTCAGTAAGGCAATGATGTGCCCCTCGACAATGTTTGTCAAGTACATACTTCCGCAATTGTGGGCGCTGCGGAGCTAAGTGGATAGCCCTTGCCTCCTACCAGCCGCTAG
>JANORU010000236.1:0-5841 GCA_031415475.1 Hyphomicrobium sp. | reverse complement strand
CGAGCCGCGCGCCGACAATCAGCCTGATGGTTGCGTCCTTGGCGGCGACGTGGGCGCGGACAACGCCGGCGAGCGTGTTGCGGTCGGCCACGGCAATCGCCTCGAGGCCGAGCGCTTTGGCCTGCGCGATAAGCTCGTCGGCGTGGGAGGCGCCGCGCAGAAACGAAAAGTTGGTTGTCACCTGCAGCTCGGCATAGCGCATGGCGTTGTCTCTCATCCGAAAAGGCCATGCATCAGCCAGCGCGGCGCGCCACCATTCGGGCGCGATCCGTTCCGGGCCTTCGGCCTTGACGACGCGACAAGCCTTGCGCCGCCAGACAAATCTCTTGGGCGGGCCCTCCGGCACCTAGGCCATGACCTCGATCGGTTCGGGCGGGGACAGCAGTAGGATTGGGCGGGCCTTGCCGATGTGAGGATCGGGCTCGGGCGAGCGCGGTGCCTGGGAGGGAACGCGCACGCTGGCGCGTTCGGGGATGTGGCTGGCACGAAGTGCTACGCGGGTGATGCGATGCGCGCCGAGCCGGTTCGAGAGCCGGTCGATCAGCGCGGCCTCGGCGCGGGCGTGGGTCTCGGCAAAGCCGCGGCCAAGCGCGCTTTGTTCAGCAGTGCTTCGTTCGGTCTGACGCGCGTCGAGTTCCGCGACGTCGATGCCGAAGCCGGCGTCGATCGCCTGCATCTTTTCGGCCAAGAGGCGCTGGATGTGGCCGCTGTCCTGCGTGACAGCAGAAAACCCGGCTGCGATGTGGGCCGTCGTTCCGTCGGCGCGATACAGTGTCAGGCCGACGCGGCGCGCGCCGAGATGGGCGCGTTTCAGTGCAGTGGAGAGTTCACTGGCAAGGACGTTCACTTCGTTGCCGAGAGCGTCCGATGAAATGAGCGGTTCGCTCCAGGTGCGCCGGACGCTCAACACGGGGCGCTCGGCCAGCGCGCGCAGGGGTTCCGAGGCGCGGCCGAGGGCTTGGTCGAGCCTCAAGATCACCGCGCCCGAAAGATCGGCCATCTCGCGGGCGCGGCTTTTGGCCGAGACTTGGCTGCGAAAGCGCTGCTCGAGGGCGGCGCGCGGCAGACCGGTAAGCTGGCCGATGCGTCTTAGGCCTACGCGCTTCAAAAGCAGAACCGCGTCTGGGGCAAGACGGAGCGCTTCGACGGGCAATGTAGCGATCACGTCATCGGTGCGCTCGGCAGGAGCAATCGCACTGGCGCGGCGCGTGGTGGCGAAGCGGGCGAGCGCGTTGGCGGCGCCGAACGTATCGGCAAGACCTACCCGGGCCGAGACGCCGAACCCGCGCAGGCGGCCGACGAGATCCTTGAGGAGCGCCTCTTCGCCGCCAAACAGATGGGCGACGCCGGTGATGTCGATCCAGGCGCCATCAAGGCCATCGCGGTGGCGGTTCGGTCCGTAGCGGCCGAGCCAACGGGTGAGCTTTAACAGCGCGATGAGATCGGCGCGAGACGAGGCTGGGCAACGCGGCGCGGGCGTCGGCAAGGCTTGTACCGGGGCTCACACCCTCGCGTGCCGCGCGGGCGTTGACGGCGCTGATGATAAGGCCATGGGCGCCCGATTGGACGAGCGCAAAGGGCGCGTCATCCGGCACGGCGCCGGGGACGTGCCGCCTCAGCCGTTCGATCGGCCAGTGCGGCAGCCATATGGAAACGATACGCATGGTCGGACCATTCCAGCGTCATGCCGGTCTCAAAGGTGGCCGGCACCGCGCGGCAGCGTTCGAGCTTCACGTTGAGGCGGAGTGCGCCGGAGGCTTTGGCATCGAAGAGATGAGTGGCGCTTGCCGCCGGGCCGACGCGCCAGCGGGTCGCCATGGCCCCGGCCGGCGGGCTTCGTGCGCCGGTGAGCAGCAGAGGCAAGGGGTTGAATGGTCTTCGGCCGCGAGGCTCAAGCGCCGCGCCGGGGTCAGTGCAATGTCGTCGAGCACGCCGATGACCAGAGCCAAGCTTGAGGACTTCAAGGCCTCTTCGAGCACCCACAGCGTTTCGGATGCGCGGGCGGTGGTGACGATGAGAAAGTTTCTGGGATCGAGCCCGAAGGGGGCGAGGCCTGGACCATAGAGATGGCCGGCGTCGCGGGCGGCCGCTTCGCTCGTGCACCACAGAAGCGTCGAGGGTGCGGTATCTGTTTGCGTTTGACGATGGCGGCGCGCGCACCAGCGGCGGGCGAGGTGGGTTTGATTTCGTGGCAGGCGGCGCGGTCGAGCGCCGTTCGCCCGAGCACGGCATCGATGTGGGGTACGCCCAAGTTCCAAGCGCCCAGGTTCCAGGCGCTGGCGCGCGGGTCTCCTGAAGCGACTGCCGGTTCAAGGCTCTGGTATTCAAAGCGGGGGCGTTCGATGCGTGCCACGCGGCGGCGCAGCGAAGCGATCAGCACCGCTTTCGGGGCGGGCGAGGAGAGGGGGCCCGGAACGGCGAAGGGGCGTTCGCCGTTCCGGAGCGGGGTGACCCGGGAGGAGGAGCAGGACTGACTATAAAGTCCACTCTCGGGCATGGTGTGCGAAAGGCCGATGGGGGCGGAGGGGTGAGGGCCGCCGGGTCCATGACAACACTTTCGCAACTCTGGGTTTTTACAACTCTGGGCTTTCACAACTTCATTTCGAGGGGGATCGAAAGGGACGCTTGTACTTGATTTGTTCTACCCGGCTCGCTGCTCAGGGTCAAGATAAAAATGAGAACAAAACAGGAAAATTTGGAGTTGCCGTAGCCCCGGTTAATGTCGCGTACTGAACCACACCGACAGCGACAACCCAATGCTCCGACGTGGGAAAATTTGCTCGAATAGCGCGCCGGAAAGCAATCGCACACGAAATCATCACAAGCTGCACAACCCTTGGACAACCCTTGGACAAATTGTGGGGGAAGACATACTTAACATCGATCAGGTGTGGCCGAAGTGCTCCCACAAACAAAATGAAACCAGGATATACGAAGCCTTCATGAAACTGGCACTAGGGTCGCAACGTTGATCTCTCAATGACGACAGTTGAGAGTCGCTGTCCCGATTGCCGACCAGAAGACTGCGGAGTGACCGATGTCTGTTCGTAAAGTCATGAGCAATGCCCTCGCGGCCGCCGCTGCGGCCGTCATGATTGCGGCTGCTCAGCCGGCGTTCGCGCAAGGCGTCGAATTTCTTTGGGGTGGCGACAACGAGTGGGGCGGCAAGCGCTCGACCGTATCGTTCAGCCAGCAATACAAGCCCGGCCAGATCATCGTCTCGTTTGGTGATCGCCGACTTTACCATGTCATTCAGCCCGGCAAGGCCGTCAGCTATCCAATCGCCGTGCCGCGCGAGCAGAGCCGCTGGCAGGGCCGCCTCAACGTCACGCAGAAGCGCGAGAACCCGTCGTGGACGCCGACGCCGGAAATGATGCGCGAAAATCCCCGCCTGCCGGGTTGGGTCCCGGGTGGTCATCCGATGAATCCGCTCGGCGTGCGCGCACTCTATCTTGGCGCCAGCACCTACCGCATTCATGGCACCGACGCGCCCTGGACCATCGGCCAAGCAGTCTCCAAGGGCTGCATTCGCATGTTCAACGAGGACGTGCTCGATCTTTATCCGCGCGTTCCGGTCGGCACGGTCGTGACCGTGACCTGGCAGCGGTTCAAGGGTGGCGCTGTTGTCAGCGACAGTAGCGAACAAATCGAAGAGGCGCCGCCGGTGGCCAAGAAGAAAGTCATTTCTTATGGCCGCAAGACGTCGCTCAATCCGTATGGAACGGTGTCGCGCACGGTGTCCGACAAGACAGTCGCGGTCGAGTAACCGGCGGAACCATCTCATTCCAGCGCTATAAAGAACGGGGCCTCGCGGGCCCCGTTTTTCATTCAGGCGTTGATGAGTGATTGATTCATAGGGTCTGTCCGGATTTGATTGAATCGCGGACAAACCCCAACTCTTTGCTTTGTCGTGCTTCTGTCCGGAAAACCGCTTCACACTTTTCCGGAAGCACTCTAACTCGTGGCGCCGAGGCAGCCCTTGAGATCGCGCGCGAGATTGCGCATCAGCGTCGCATAAGCGTCCGGCCCGGGTGTCAGGTTGGCTCCCTCCGGATCGAGAGTGCCGCTCTTGGCGCCGGTGCCTTCCAACACGGTCCCAACCAGCTTCGATTTGAATTGCGGCTCGGCGAAAACGCACGTGGCGCTGAGCGATTTAATTTTGTCGCGAATGGCGGTCAGGCGCTTGGCTGACGGCTGCACCTCGGGTGAGACGGTGACCGAGCCGACCGCCTCGACGCCGAAGCGCTTCTCGAAATACTGGTACGCGTCGTGAAACACCACGAACGGCTTGCCTTTGACGGCGGCCAGATCGCTGGTGATTTCAGACGTGAGGGTGTCGATAGCGGCCGTCGCCTTGGCGGCGTTATCCTTATACCGTGCCGCATTGTCAGGCGCGCGTTCGGAGAGGACGCGGGCTATTTCGGTGACCATCGCCTTGGCGTTGACAGGATCAAGCCAGACATGGCCGTCGGTCTTGTCGTGATCGCCAGCTTCTTTCGCCTCGTGATCAACATGTTTGGCGTTCTTGTCATGATCATCATCATGATCCGCTGCATGTTCGTCGCTATGCTCGTGGGCTTCGAAGGTGTCGCCCGTGCGCCGCTCGAGACGCGCCAAGCCCGGCGCATCGGCGAGTGTTGAAACAGTGACCGACTTTGGCAGCGACGCGACGATTTTTTCGGTGAAGGGCTCAATCGATTCCGAAACCCGGAAGACCACATCGGCGGCGTTGAGGGCCTGGGCATCCGATGGTTTGAGCGCGTAGGTGTGGGGCGAGGCGGTGCCCTGAACGAGGAGTCGCGGCTCGCCGGCTCCGGCCATGACCTGAGCGACGAGGGCGTGGATCGGCTTGATCGTGACAACGACGTTGAGGTCCGCCGCCAGCGCTGCTGGGGCGGTCGCTGATGCCAGCAAGATCAATCCCGCGGCCGCGCCAAGCGATCTGCCGAGACCGCACACATTCCGCTGTTCGTTGCAAAATCGCATATCCAACCCCTTTACGACTGATTGTGATCTTATAACATCCGATCTTGATTGAAAAGTGGCAGCGATCCCGCCATGTTGCCAACCTATAATTTGACGATTGTCCGAACAGAGGGATAGTCGAGCCAGGGTGCACTGTGCCGATCGGTCGGACGAGCCGTTCACAAGATTGGAAAAGATCGTTATGATGCAAAGGCTTGGGAGCAAACACACGAGCCCGGCAGCGGCCGTGGCCGGAGCTGTTTTTGTAGCCTTGGCCACTACGCCAGCCGCCGCCCACCCCCACGTCTGGGTCAATGTCGGCATGACAGTGCTGTACGAGGCGGGCAAAATCGCCGGCTTCCAGCACCATTGGACGTTCGACGATATGTACACGGCGATGGCGATCCAAGGCCTCGACAAGAACCAGGATGGCACCTACTCGCGCGAAGAGCTGACGGAACTGGCGCAGGTCAATATGGATGGCCTCAAAGAGTTCGCCTATTTCACAGAAGCGAAACTCGGCGACAATGCCCTCAAGTTCGCACCTCCCAAGGACTATTGGCTCGAACACAAGGATGGCGTGCTGACGTTGCACTTCACTCTACCTCTGGCCGATTCAGTTCTTGCCGACGCCGAGGGCTTCAATTTCGCAGTCTATGATCCGTCGTTCTTCATCGCCTTCGATCTCTTGAAGGACAATCCGGTCAAGCTGAGCGACGGTGCGCCGGCAGGGTGTGCCGTCCAACTTGGCGGCGCGGAAAAAGATCTCAACACTTTGCAGGATGCCTTTGGAACGGCCTTGACGGCCGGCAACCAGAACGCCGGAACTGGATTGGGTTACGCTTCGGCGATTTCCGTGAGCTGCAAGAAATCATG
>JANORU010000235.1:0-1948 GCA_031415475.1 Hyphomicrobium sp. | reverse complement strand
ATCGGCGGCCCATTCCGTGGGTGAATCGATCTTCACCACCTTCACTCCGGCTTCTTCCAGCGCAGTTGCTGTGCCGAGCTCGCGGGCACCGCGGTTCTCGTTGTTGAACGGACCGATCATGATCGCCGTGTCGCCGGACTTCAAGCCGGCCATCCTCGCGGCTTCAACACCGAGGGCGCGGCCCTGCGGTTCCTGCTGGGCGCCGACATAGCCGCCGCCAAAGGCTGCGACCACTTTCGGAACCGGCACGTTCTGGTACATCATCTTGATGCCATCCTTGGCCGCTTGTTCTGCAAGCGGCATGATGGCGTCATCGCCAGGGTGGCCCATCATGGCAATTCCATTCGGCTTTGATGCCACAGCTTCACGGAGCTGTTGCACCATCTTCTCCGTGTTCCACCCAGAGAAGACGAATTCCACCTGTGCGCCAGTGTCATTCTGTGCCTGTCTGGCGCCGTTATAAACGATCGAACCAAAGGCATCACCTTCTGCGCCGCCAGAGAAGAATCGCAGTTTCACGTCCTTGCACCACTTGTCGCGCAAGGCTTCGGCATTCGCAACGCCGCTGAGCGCCAGTGCTGTTGACACGGCTGCCACACCAATGAGCAGTTTTCTTTTCAACATTGTCTTTCCTCCCTTGCTCTTCACGAGAGCCTTTGTGGTTGATCTTCATCCCGGTTTTGTTCCGGTGTTGTTGCCGCCTGTTGGGGCGGGGGCTTAGGCCGGGTTGGTCATGAATTTCGATCCTCCACGGCATTCTTTCAAATAGTTCAAGGCCCTGACTTGGCCTGTCATTTCCAGTTCCTCGCGATAGACGGGGTCGTGCCAGCCTTCGATGTCAATCGATCCCTTGTATCCGGCCAGGCGAAGTTCGCTGATGACGCGCGTCCAGTCGCTGTCGCCGAAACCGGGGGTACGCATTTGCACAAAGGTTTCCTTTCCAAAGATGCCGTGTTCCTTGACCACGTCCCAGCGCACGGTTGCGTCCTTGCCGTGCACGTGGAATATCCTGGAGGCCCACTTGCGGATTTGGGGCATGGGGTCGATGAGATAGACGAGTTGGTGGCATGGTTCCCACTCAAGGCCGAGATTGTCCTCCGGCACTTCATTGAACATCGATTCCCAGGCATCAGGCGTGTGGGCAATGTTCCAGTCGCCGCTCGCCCAATTGCCGTTCATCGCGCAGTTCTCGAATGCAATGCGCACACCCTTGTCCGCGGCACGCTTGGCGAGGCGGCCCCAGACTTCGCGGTACCGGGGCAGGCTGTCGGTCAGCGGCTTGCCGCGGATGCGGCCCGTGAAGCCCGCGACGATATTGGTGCCAAAGAGGTGGGCATTGTCGATCAGGGTTTCCCAGCCCGCAAGCGTGGCGCGATCAAGCTCTTGGTCCTCAAGCGGATTGCCAAACATGCCGAGTGCCCCCACCACAGCTCCTGAGTTGCCCAGGGCCTCGCGGATTTCGCCGGCGAGGCGGGGAATGTCCGATCCGCCCAGAGTCTGCCAGAAAAAAGGCTGGATGCTTTCAAAGCCGTGGGGGAGAATCTGCTTCACGTACTCCGCAGGCTTTGGCTTGTTCGCATGCACCATCGTGCCGATGCGAATGTCGAGGAGTTTGCTGTTGTTCTGTGCCGTCATCTCTTCACACCACAATCTTTACGGATCGGCCCGTTTCCGAGCTTTCGACGGCGCCAAAGACCATGGCGAGACTCTTGATGTTGTCGCTGCCCCTTGTCTCTGGCTCGGTCCCGTCCTTGATGGCCCTGATGAAGTCCTGAATGATACCCAGGTGGCCGCCCACGGCATCGCGAGGATCAAGTGGCGGTACTGCAACGGGCGCCATGACATCAAAAAGCCCATCGCGCTTGCCTGAATCAACCTCGGCCCTGACGTCGTCGTAACCATCCCAGGTCAAAGTTCCGCGCTCGCAGACGATACGCCATGTACTTTC
>JANORU010000234.1:0-14666 GCA_031415475.1 Hyphomicrobium sp. | reverse complement strand
GGCGCGGCCGCGCGTGCTGGGGGTTCTGGGATCCGTGCTGGACGCCGCGCTGATCACCGAGACGATCCAGCGCCATGCGATCAAGACGATCTATCACGCGGCGGCATACAAGCACGTGCCGATCGTCGAGCACAACGTTATTGCCGGCCTGCAGAACAACACGTTTGGCGTCGGCGTTATTGCCGAATGTGCCCGAAGGCTTGGCGTCGAGCAGGTCATCCTGATCTCGACCGACAAAGCTGTGCGGCCGACAAACGTGATGGGTGCCACCAAGCGTCTAGCGGAACTTATTCTGCAGTCGATGGCGGCGGAGGACACCGCCACCGTATTTTCGATGGTCCGGTTCGGCAACGTTCTCGACAGCTCTGGGTCGGTGGTGCGCCGGTTCCGTAAGCAGATCAGTGATGGCGGGCCGGTCACAGTGACCCACCCGGATATCGTTCGCTATTTCATGTCGATCCCCGAAGCGGCGGAACTCGTCATCCAAGCCGGCGCGATGGCGCGCGGCGGGGAAGTGTTTGTGCTGCATATGGGCGAACCGGTGAAGATCGACGATCTGGCGCGGCTGATGATCCATCTGTCCGGACTTGAAGTCCGTGATGGCAAAAATCCGAACGGCGATATCGACATCACCTATACGGGACTGAGACCCGGCGAGAAGCTCTACGAGGAGCTTTTGATCGGCGCCAACACCACTGTGACTGAACATCCCCGGATCATGCGGTCTGACGAGCCATTCCTGCCGGTTGCCGATCTTAAGCGCGAGCTGGACGTGTTGCAGGCCGCCATGACCATGCGCGATCTCGATACGATTCAATCGGTTCTGTTGCGCACGGTCGAGGGCTATGCGCCGGACCGGAATATCGCCAAGATCGTCGAAGGCGCGGCGGCAGCGGAGCTCCCCAATGGCGGTCCACGAACCCTGCATTGACGCATCGGGCGATGTGCCGCTCAAACGCCCTGCACCCGGTAGTCCGGGGCAGGCGGCGCAGTCCGAGTCTGCGAGCAATTGCCAACATGCCGGCGTCGCCTTCATTGCTTCGGATGCCGGGGCGCTATTGCGATTTCGCGGCGGAGTGATGGCCGCGCTGAGTAGACGGCGTGTGCGGGTGCTGGCGCTGGTGCCGACACATAGCGAGAGCCTCCGAGCAGCACTTGTGGCGAGCGGTGCCGACGTCGCGAATTTCGATCCGCGGCCGCTGGGACTGGCATTCATGGCCCGCCGCGCCCTGATCCAGCACCTGAGCGAGCAACTTCGCGCCTGGCGGCCGGGCATGGTCGTGCTCGCGAGTGCCGATGTCGCTGAGGCAGGTCAGGCGGCGGCGCGGGCCGCCGGGGTGCCAAAACTCGCGGCCTATGCGTATGACGGCGTCACCTTCTCAGCGAACGGCACGTTGAGCGTCACGGCCGACTACAAGAAAGTCATTGCCGCGTGCGATGCCGCGGTCGTTCATAGCGAGGCCGATCGGGCGGCCACCAAGTGCGACGCCGTACGCGTGGTGCCAGGAACTCTGACCGACAGCGGGCTCGGTGCGGCCGTCCCAATGCCGCCACTGGACGGCAAAGTGTGCGTTCTGATGGTCGCTGAAAAGGGTTCGGCTGAGGCGATCGCCGACTACCTCGCCGTCGCCGATGCCGTGGCGCCGGCGACGAGCAATCTCAGATTTCAATTGGCCCACGCGCCATGGGCCGAAGCCGACGGCGTTGGCCGCTTCGGCGAGGTCGAATACCTCGGTCCAATCACCGATGTGGCCAAGGCGCTGGCCGGCTGTCACGCGGTCGTGCATCTAACGGCCGAAGACGGCGTGCCGAAACTCCTGCTCGAAGCCTTGGCTGCGGGCCGTTCGGTCATCACCATCAACGCCCCCGGCTGTCTGCAGTTGGTGGATCAGGGCGTCAACGGCTGGATCGTTCCGGCCGGCAACCGGGTGGCGCTCGAGCGCGCGTTTTTTGCCCTTGCCGCCAACCCCGAACTTCTGGTGGCCGAGGGCCGCGCCAGCCGCCTCAAGGCAGAACGGCGGTTTGGAGCGGGCGCGCGCGAGCGGGCGGTCTTAGATGCGCTCGGCCTGCCGGTGTGACCAGGCGACCCGGCACGTGACGCCAATGTGCTGGTTTGGAAACCGCGGGCGCGCTCAATCGTATCGGACAAGCATGATCCTCGAGTGCCCCCCTCAGCCGCGCACCGTCTTGGTCTACTGGACGGGGTTAGCGGCAGTTCTCACCGGGTTGGCCATTCTGCTGGCGGCGTCGGCGCCGGCGTTCGGCTATTTGACGGACATGCGCGATCTGCCCGCGCTCGAAACGGCGGCGGGATTGGTGGTCGCCGGGCTCGTGGCCTTGCTGGTTCTGCCCCTGATCCGCCAGAGCGTGCGTGCCGGCATGGCCAACGACCGGAAGCTGCTGATGCTCATTCTGGCGATGGGGCTGCTTTTCCGCTTGATCCTGCTGTTGAGCGCGCCGGCCTTCGAAGACGACTACTACCGCTATCTGTGGGACGGCGCCGTGACTGCTAACGGCTACAACCCTTATGCGGTTTCGCCGGACGAAGCCCAGGGCGACGCCTACGCCACGTCGTTGCAGCCGCTCGCGCATGCGTCCGGCATCGTCATCGAGCGCATCAATCATTCTGACTTGAAGACCATCTATCCGCCGGTGGCCGAGGCCGCGTTCGCGCTCGCCCACATGCTCGAGCCGTGGAGCCTCACCGCCTGGCGCTTGGTGTGCCTCGCGGCTGACTTCGCGACGGCCCTCCTGATCCTCGCACTGCTGCGCGATCTCAACCGGCCACTCATCTGCCTGGCGCTCTACTGGTGGAACCCGGTCGCGATCAAGGAACTTGTCAACTCCGCTCACATGGAAGCGGTGCTGATGCCGTTCGTGGTTGGCGCTGTATTGCTCGCGGTTCGCCGCCGCTGGACCCTTTCGAGCATCGTTTTGGGGCTCGCGGCCGGCATCAAGATTTGGCCGCTGATGTTGGTTCCGCTGTTGTTCCGGCCGCTCATGTCGCAGCCGGCAAAATTGGCGCCTGTGTTCTGCATTGTTGCCGGATTGACGGCGCTGTTCGCCGTGCCGGTCCTTTTGGGGGGACTCGATCAATCGTCGGGATTCGTCGCGTATGCACAGTACTGGCGCACCAACAGCGCCCACTTCGGCGTTGTTCAATGGATCGCGTCGACGCTTGCCACGCCGTTCGCGCTGCCGGCTGAAAACACCGCCGTGATTGCTAAAGGGTTGCTGGCCGCAGCACTGGCTGGCTTCGTCTTGTGGCTTGCCAGGCCGCAGATGCTCTCGAACGACGATCTCATAACAAGGGTCACGATCGCCGTTTCGGCACTCGTCTTACTCTCGCCGGTGCAATTCCCCTGGTACCTTGTCTGGGTGTTGCCGTTCGCGGCGATCATCCCCGTGCGATGGGTTCTGGCCGCCACGGTCATGCTGCCGTTGTACTACGTATCGTTCTATTTTCTCGCGCGCGAAACCTATGACGTGTTTCGCGATCAGTTCGTTTGGCTGATCTGGTTGCCGATTTGGGTGGCACTGGCAATCGACATCCGGCGGGGCCCACTTAATGCGTAATGGCCAGCGGATCGGCGTCGTCATTCCGGCACGCGACGAGGAGCGGGCGATCGGTAAAGTCATCGCCGGCATTCCCCAATGGGTGGACGCGGTCATCGTCGCCGACAACGGTTCGCGCGACCGGACGGCGGAGGTTGCCCGTGTAGCCGGGGCGACGGTCGTTCTGGAACGGGAAGCTGGCTACGGCGCCGCCTGCCTTGCCGGCATTGGAGCATTGCCGCCGGTCGACATTGTCGTTTTCGTCGATGGCGACTATTCAGATCATACGGAAGATATGGCCGAATTGGTTGATCCCATTCTGTCGGGCAAGGCAGATATGGTCATTGGATCGCGCGCTCTGGGGTTGGTTGAGCCGGATGCCATGACGCCGCAACAACTGTTCGGCAATTGGCTGGCGACGCGGCTCATTCGCTTGATTTGGGGCGTTCGCTATACCGATCTTGGGCCCTATCGCGCGATCGCCAAGCCGGCACTCGACCGTCTCGCCATGGCCGACAGGGACTACGGCTGGACGGTTGAAATGCAGATCAAGGCGATTGAGAATGGCGTTCGCGTCGCTGAAGTTCCGGCCCGCTACCGCTGTCGCATTGGACAATCAAAAATATCGGGGACCGTTTCCGGTACGATCCAAGCCGGAATGAAAATTCTCACAGTCATTGCCCGCCACGCCCTGCGGCGGCTCGCTTCGGCGCGGACTAGTCGATAGCATCGCTCAACTGAGTCGCGCTTCGGCCCCAATGATCGACATGACGTTCAGATTGGTTCTTCTCGCCGCGTTGGCCGCTGTGACGGTGGCTCACGCAGCCGACGTCAGTCAGGCCTTCAAACCAATGTCGCGTGGCGATGTGGCGGCGCTCGATCTGGCATTTCCTGACGTGCGCCAGACGCGCGCACCCCGCCAACCGATCGACGATCTGATGTTGATCGTCGCAGCGGCGGACGGCGCGAGGACGGCTTTGGCGCGGCCCGAAGGCATCGAACAGGGTAAACGCAGGTCCGCTTTTTCGACGCGGCTGATCATCGTGTCGCGGGCCATGCTTTACGGGGAGGCTTCGGCAGCGTGCGGCGCTTGGAAGCTCGACGTTGCCGTCTGCCAACTCGACTGCGATGGTGGCGAATTCAAACTGCGCCGTCTGCCCGACGACCCAAATCGCCTCGATCTGGTGATCGGCGTGTTGCCGGGCGAGGACGCCGATGGCGCCGAGCCGGGCCTTTCGCTGGCGGCTTGTGGGCTCGAATCGGGCGGCGAGACCCGCCTCGTGCCGAAGTCCGGGCGGGCGCTGGTCGAAGTGCCGCTGTCGGGAGATTGAAGGGCCGGTGATTGACCAACCGGGGCGCCTCACTTATGTGAGAAAAATGACCATTCTGCCGATCATAACCCTGCCCGATCCGCTGCTGCGGCAAGCATCAGCTCCGGTACAACGCGTCGACGCCGAGTTGCTCAAACTCGCCGACAATATGCTTGAGACGATGTACGCCGCGCCCGGCGTCGGCCTCGCCGCCATCCAGGTCGGCGTGCCGCGCCGGTTGATCGTGCTCGACGTCGGGGATGATGACGATAAGAAAGAGCCGTTGACCCTTATCAACCCCGAGATCGTCAAACTCGGCAATACGACCCGTTTGCACGAGGAAGGCTGCCTGTCGATACCGGATTTCCATCTTGATATCGAGCGGCCTGCAACCGTGACGCTGCGCTACACCGATCGGGCGGGTAAAATTCAGATGCTTGATGCCGAAGGATTGCTGGCAACGGCCATCCAGCACGAAGTCGATCACCTCGACGGCAAACTGATTATCGACTTCCTGTCGCGCCTCAAACGCGAGATGGTGGTGCGCAAGTTCAAAAAGCTGGCGCGCGACGCGTAGCCAAGTCCCTGGGAGCGCGCGCTTGGCCCTTTCGCTGATATTCATGGGCACGCCGGATTTTTCGGTTGCCCCGCTCGCTCGGCTGATCGAGGCCGGGCACAAAATTGTCGCCGTCTATTCTCAGCCGCCGCGTCCGGCCGGGCGCGGGATGGCGGACCGGAAATCGCCGGTGCATGTGCTGGCGGAGAGCCACGGGCTGACAGTCTTCACGCCGAAAAACTTCAAGGACGCGGCGGATGTCGCGCGCTTTGCGGCCCACGATGCCGATGCGGCGGTGGTCGTTGCCTATGGCCTTCTGCTGCCCAAGGCGGTTCTCGACGCGCCGCGATTCGGATGCTTCAACCTTCATGCCTCCAAGCTGCCGCGCTGGCGCGGAGCGGCGCCGATCCAGCGCGCGATCATGGAGGGCGACTCCGAGACCGCCGCCATGATTATGCGGATGGAGGAGGGGCTCGATACGGGGCCGGTGTGCGCCGCCGAGTGTGTGCGAATCGCGCCCGAGACAACCGCCGGCGAACTTCACGATACGCTGGCGCAGCGCGGTGCGGCGCTGCTGGTCGCCACGATGGCGAAGCTCGAGGCGGGTGCGATTGAGTGCGTGCCGCAGCCGGAGACCGGCGTCACCTACGCCCGCAAAATCGACAAGGCAGAAGCCAAGATCGATTTTACCCGGGATGCCGGCCAAGTGCTCCGCCAGATCCACGGCCTGTCGCCGTTTCCCGGCGCGTGGTTTGAGATCACGGGTGGCGATGGTGTGCCGGAGCGCATCAAAGTGCTGCGTGTCGAGGCCGTGACCGCCAGCGGGGCCGTGGGCGTTATGCTCGATGACGCGTTGACCATCGCCTGCGGAACCGGTGCGCTCCGCCTCGTCACGTTGCAGCGGGCCGGCAAGAAAGTCATGAGTGCATGCGAGCTTTTGCGCGGCTTTCCGATTGCGAAAGGCACCCGCGTTAATCATTCCGCGTGATCGGCTCGACGGCATTGCAGGTGCTGCGTTAGGGTTGTCTCCAGGTTAGTTGTTTTGCGTGGAGTTCGCCCATGTCGCGTCTTGTTTCGCTCAGCACTGTTGCAGGTCTTGCCACGTTCGCTCTTGCCGGCGCCGCCCTTGCCGGCGATTCCGCCACCATCCGCATCGAACCGCGCCCGGTCTACGGCGCGACGGTGACGATCGAGGAAGGTGTGCGTGTGATCCGTCCATTGCCACCTGAGAAGTATGTCATCGTCAATCCGGGTGGCGCGACGCCGCTGAACCTCAATCTCGCCGAACAACGCGTGACGCAGACCTCGTTGTCGTCCAGCACCAATACGCACATTTATCGCGACTACGGCCGGCGCTATTATCGCAGCTTCATTCCGGCGGTCGGCGACTGATCGGACTTGAGTTCAATACGCGAAATCGCCGTGAGCGCGTCCGCGCTTCAGGTCTTTGCTTTTGAGCGGTTTTTCACGGCGAACCGGTTCCCACTTCGCCTAAACCACTATAAGGCTGGCGCTCCCGCGTCAGCCTTAGTCATTTGTGGTCCATGCCACGCTATAAGATCATCATCGAATACGACGGCACGCCGTTCGTCGGCTGGCAGGTGCAGGCCGAGGGCCTGTCCGTGCAATCGGCGCTGGCGGCCGCGATCTTTCGCTTTTCTGGTGAGCGGGTGGTAGCGCGGGGTGCCGGCCGGACCGACTCCGGCGTTCATGCGCTAGGTCAGGTGGCCCACTTCGATCTCGGCCGCGAGTGGCCGGCCGACAAAGTGCGCGAGGCGATCAATTATCATTTGAAGCCTGCGCCGGCGGTCGTGCTGACGTGTGAAGCCGTGGCCAGCGATTTCGATGCCCGCTTCAGCGCCACGGCGCGGCACTACGTCTATCGCATTCTGGCGCGCCGGGCGCGGCCGGTTCTCGATATTGATCGGGTCTGGTGGATCAGCGCGCCGCTCGATTGCGCGGCGATGCACGACGCGGCGCAGAAGCTGGTTGGGCACAACGACTTCACGACATTTCGCGCCAGTGAATGCCAGGCGAACTCGCCGATGCGTACCCTCGACCGGCTCGATGTGACGCGCGAGGGATCCGAGATTGTAATCCGAGCTTCCGCCCGCTCGTTCCTGCACAACCAAGTGCGCTCGATGGTCGGCAGCTTGAAGCATGTCGGAGAAGGCAAGTGGAGCGTGCGCGACATGGCCGACGCATTGGCTGCGCGCGACCGGACGCGCTGTGGCGTCGTTGCCCCGCCATCGGGGCTGTACTTAGAACGGGTGGATTATGGCGTACCCGAGGGCGGAGAGGCGATTGAGGGGGATGATGACTGAGGATGGTCACGCCTTGCGGGTGCGCAGGCATCCGCGTCCGACGAGCGCGCAGAAGACGCCCGATCCGCAATGGAACGCGATGGCCCAGGCGTGTGCCGTGGTTGTGAAAACGATACCCGCATCATAGAAGCACACCCCGGCAGCCAGGATGAACCAGGCCGCCAGCGCGCGCCACTCGCGCAAGATCGCAAAGAGTACGGCCAAACCGCCGAGCCAGATGTCGCGCACGCCGATGATGTGATGCAGTTCGGTGCCGGGTTGATCGACGCCAACGCCGAACGTGAACGCGGCGCTTTCCGGCACGATCATGAAGCGGATCCCAATCAACGTCAGCAGGCCACCGGCAAAAAGCGACAACCAGACGAGGCGCGGTTTCTCCAAAGCGCGCACATCGGCGAGCCACGACAGAACGGCTTCGCGGGCATCGGCCGAGCTGGCGTGTGTTGCGTGATCGGCGATCTGCGACATGGACATGGCAAACTCCCCAAGCTGGTAAGACGATCTGGTCTTACGATTGGGCGAAGCGCGGGCCATGCGCTGTTTCCCGCGGAACACCGGCGCCCGCTGCCGCTAGGGTTTGTTTGAGGCGGGTGGAGTATGGCGTGCCGCTGGGCCGCGACAATGATTAGTTACCCGCCAGCGCCTTCGCGATCGCGTTTTTGGCGGCGCGGGTCGCGCCGGACCACTCCGCAACGTTCGACGCGACCAGATTGGCTTCCGATTTCAAGATCACGCCATCGTCGAGGATGCGCAGGCCGTTGGCTTTGAGCGTCGCCCCGGTCGAGGTGATGTCGACAATAAGATCGGCGGTGCCAGCCGCGGGGGTGCCTTCGGTGGCCCCTAAGCTCTCGACGATCCGGTAGTCAGTGACGCCCTTGTCGGCAAAGAAGCGCCGCGTCAGGTTCATGTACTTGGTCGCGACCCGATACCAGCGGCCGTGATTGCGCCGGAACGGCCCGGCGATCTCGTCGAGATCCGCCATCGTGCGAACGTCGAGCCAGCAATCGGGCACGGCCACGACCACGTCGGCATGACCGAAGCCGAGCTTTGCAATGAACTCAACGCGCTCGCCGGCATCCGACATCTGTTCGCGGATCAGGTCTTCACCGGTAATGCCAACGTGAGCGCGGCCGGTTTTCAAGTACCAGGCGATTTCCGACGACGACACGAACGCGACTTCGACCGCGTCCATGCCCGCAAGTTCGCCGCGATAGCCGCGGTCGTTGCCTGTTTTCTGCAGCTTTAAGCCAGCGCGCGCGAACGCCTCGGAAGCCTGGTCCATCAGGCGGCCTTTTGATGGCACCGCAAATACGAGTTTGTCGCTCATGATGCGCCTCCAATCGTCTGGGCGGAGCCCAGCTCCGCTGGGATGGCGGCGAGCAATCGCTCGGTATGGATCGCAGCACCGACGGCTGGCACATCGTCCTTGGCGCCAACAGCGCGCATCAGGCTGTCGTAACGTCCGCCACCGGCGACCGGGCTTAAGGGTCCAAGCTCGGGCGTCACCAGTTCGAACACGAAGCCGGTATAGTATTCGAGCGTGCGGCCGAACTCGGCTGAGAACTCGATGTTGGTAATGTCGATGCCGGCATTGGACATGAGCTGCAGGCGGCGGTTGTAGACTTCCAGCGCGGCTGAAACGTCGACGCCATCCTGGCGCGCCAGATCCTTGAGCAGACGCGGCGCATCGCGCGCTGGCGCCGTGATGGCCAGATAGCGTTCAATGATCGCAGCCGTCTTGGCGGGCAGCGGCGCACTCGATGCATCGGCGACTTTGGCGAGCAGGCTTTCGGTCACTTCACTGAGCGAGCGCACACCGACCGGCTCGATCCCCTCGGCCGTGAGGTAGGCAAGCAACGCCTGCTCGCTCTTTTCAGGCGAGGTGACGGTCAGCCCGCTGGCGAGCGCCACCGGCAATCCCTTCACGGCATGGCCGGGCGTCGTCGTCAAACGCTTCAGTTCATCGCGGAACGCTTCGGGCCGCCAAAAGTGATGGCTGAGGCGCGGCCGCCAACGGGCCGGCATGTCGGCTGCATCGAGCAGGGCGCGGAACAGGCCAAGATCGCCGATCCGCAGCTTGAAGGATCTCAGGCCAGCCGCGGTCACGGCGGCGACGATGGTCGCGACCGTTTCGGCTTCGGCGGCCTCGCGTTCTTTCGAGCCGAAGTTTTCAATGCCGGCCTGGCGGAACTCGCGCGGGTGGGCGCTGGTGGCGCCGACCGGCTGAAAGCGGAAGGCGGTGCCATTGTAGCAGTAGCGGCCGGGCGCGTTGCCGTTGGCAGCTCGTTCGAGGTGCAGGCGGCAGGTCGGCACGGTGAGATCGGGGCGCAGGCATAGCTCGTCGCCGTCGGGATCGGTGAACACATAGGTGCGCGCCCGCAGCGTCTCGCCGACGACGTCAAGGAAGACGCCGGCCGGCTGGATGACGGCGGGCGACACGGCTTCATAGCCGGCTGCCGTGAACACGGACATGATCCGGCCGGCTTGCGTTTCCAGCGCCTCGAATTTTCGTGCGGTTTCGGCGGCCATGTGGGTCTCGAAGGAATCCCCTCTCCCCGCGTGCGGGGAGAGGGTCATGCTGTAAGCATGTTTTCAACATGACGTGAGGGGCAGCCGCTTGTTCGAACTCGTTGCTGCCCCTCACCCCAACCCTCTCCCCATCGAAGGCGATGGGGAGAGGGGGTTGTTAGGTATGCCTCGCGATGATGTCTCGCACGGCCTCGATCATTTTGTCTTCTGCGACTGCAATTTGCGCCGGGCGCGCGGCCTTCCAGTCCTTGTTATCCTTGATATCCTCCGCCGCTGTCCCAGCGGAGCTGGGCTTGGCCCAGGCTGCGCCCTCGATCAGATCCTTGATCGTGACTTCGCCTTTGGCTCGCTCGTCCGAGCCTTGGATGATGACGCACGGGGCACCGCGCTTGTCGGCATATTTCATCTGCGCCTTCATGCCCGACGAGCCGAGGTACATCTCGGCACGCAGACCCGCGTCGCGCAGTTTTTGGGTCAGCATTTGGTAATGACCGAGCTGGTCCTTATCCATGACCAGGACGACCACGGGGCCGAGTTCAGTTGTTGCGCTCTGGCCGATGACACTGAGGGCGGCCTGCAAGCGCGAGACGCCGATCGAGAATCCGGTTGCCGGAACCTTTTCGCCGGTGAAGCGGGCGACGAGATCGTCGTAGCGTCCGCCGCCGCCGACCGAACCGAAGCGGACCGGCTGACCGTCGTCACCTTTGACTTCGAAGGTGAGTTCAGCTTCGAACACCGGGCCGGTGTAATATTCGAGGCCGCGGACGACGGAAGGGTCTATGCGGATGCGACCATCGTTGTAGCCGCTCGCGCTCCAGAGTTTCCAAAGATCGCGCAACTCCGAGAGGCCCTGAAGGCCTATCGCCGTTTTCTGCGAGACTGGCCCCATTCCTCCGATGATGGAATCAAACCGAATACTTTCGGCTTTGCGGATAGCTTCGGGGCCTGCGCCATCGCGCTTCGTCGGAACTGACATTGCGTCCATGGCTTCGTCAGCAAATCCCTCGATTGCAAAAATGACCATGATTTGGCCGATTTGGGGATCAGTCAGTTTTGCGCCGACAGTGAAGTCGCCGGACTCATCTTTCCGGCCCTCGCCAAGCAAGAGCCTAACGCCCTTCGGTCCAAGCCGGTCGAGCTTGTCGATGGCACGCATCACGGCAAGGCGGCGAGAAGTGTTTTCCTCACCGGCAAGGCCGACAGCTTCCATTATGCCGTCAAGTACCTTGCGGTTCGAAACCTTGATGATGTAATCGCCGCGCTTGATGCCGAGTGCCTCCAGCGCGTCCGCCGCCAACATGCACATCTCGGCGTCGGCCGCGATGCTGTCCGTGCCGACCGTATCGGCATCGAACTGGGTGAACTGGCGGAAGCGCCCCGGTCCCGGCTTTTCATTGCGGAACACCGAACCCATTGCATAGCGGCGGAACGGCTTTGGCAGGCGTTGCGCGTTCTCGGCAAAGTAGCGGGCGAGCGGCGCCGTCAGATCGTAGCGCAGGCTCATCCACTGCTCATCGTCGTCTTGCAGTGAGAACACACCCGCGTTCGGCCGGTCGGTGTCGGGCAGGAACTTGCCGAGCGCGTCGGTGTATTCGATCACTGGCGTCTCGAGCGGCTCGAAGCCGTAGCGCTCGTAGACCGCCCGAATCTTTTCCAGCATGGCGCGCTGTTGGCGCAGCTCCGCCGCCTCGATATCGCGGAAGCCCTTGGCAACGCGCGGTTCGGGTCGTGACGACGTGCGCGCTGTCGCGCTCTCATCTGGTGGAGTCTTGGCCATACACTCTAATTCGGGATGGGGCCGGATACGCGGCAACCGTTGCGATTGAGCGGCCTTATACCGGATCGCCCCGCGCCGCTCTAGCCCTTGCGTTTTAAGCTGGCAACCAGCGCTTTGAGGCGGGGATTCTGCCGCAGACGGGCTTTGAGCCGGCCATAGCGCGCGGCCGGGATGGCCCTCAAACTCAAAGGAACTGCAAGGTCATAGAGCGGCTCGGCTTCGATGCCGAAGCCGTGTTTGAAGGCATAGTCGCCGATCCCCATGTCAAAGCGTCGAATGCCTTGGGCCGACAGGGTTCGCATGGTCTCGAGCACGATCAGCCGGCCGGGTGAAAGGCGTTTCCAGTCGCCGCCTGCGGTTGAGATGCGCAAAAGTGTGAACGTGTCGCCTTCGGTGATGCCGAACAGCGTGGCGCCGGTTTCGCCGCCGGCCGAGAGTGTGAACAGCGAGGCGAAGCCGCTGTCGCAACCCTTGCGAACGACAGTGTCGTAAAATTTCGCATAGGCCGGTTTGTCGAGCACGTAGCTACCACCGGCTTCGGCGTGGCGTGCCGCCTGCTGCTCCTGCAACACGCAATAGGCGTGAGCAATTTCGTCGTCGCTCTTAGCGCGCCGGAACGACGGTTCGCCTCGCTCGGCTAGCAGCCGGTAGCAGCGCTCGGCTTCCTTGCGATATTTCTTGCCGCGTGCGCGCAGCAGCGCTTCGACCGTGTCGTCGAGGATAACGCGGTTGGCGCTATGGCGGGCGCGCGTCAAGCCCGGCAGAAGTGCCAGCGGATTTTTCCGCCCGACAATCTCAGACGGCATGTTGTCGAGGCGGAGAAGATCGTAGCCGGTGAGGGCGCCTTTGACGGCGAGCATCAAGGCCTTTGCCGCTTCGGCTGTTTGCGGTGCGCTGGGGCCAAGCAGTGGCGCGCCATAGTCCGACACGCCGAGAGAGGGAATGGCGACAACCGACAGGCCGCGCTCCCGCGTGGCAATCAACGGCAGGATCAGAACGAGATCGCCGGTCGCCGCGTCCGTAACACGAACCACAAGCGGAGTGGCGTTCTCAGCCTTGGCCAGTGTCTGGAGCAGGGCGTCGAGCCATTCACCTCGCTGAAATGCGAGCCCAGATGTGACCGGGCGCGCGGCGGCGATTGCGGCAACGACCGCTTCGGCACCTTCAATGCGTTCGGCCTTGAATGCCGCTGTCACGGTATCAACTCGTGTCTCCGGCGTCGCGCGCAGGGCCGGCAGAGGTGCGACGGCCGTCACCTCTCCTTGAGCGCTCATTCCGCAGCTTTCGGCAGGTCGACAACCTGGCCGATATGTTCCTTATCGAGCGTGAATTCGATCGGCCGGCGCGACTTGCGCTCCTTCTTCAGGAGCCCGGCACGCTTAACGCCAGCCTGCATGGCGGCCTTGGTCCAGAATCCTGTTCCGCTGGTCGAAACGCTTTTCGGCGCCCGGCCGAGCTTGTGGCGCAGGATGCCGTTGGCGACATTGATCATCTGCCGGCGGCGAATGTCTTCGGTCCAGTATTCCATCGTCATCGAGACGTTGAGGCAGTCGAGGTTCTCGACGCGATGGGGTGCGTTCAACGGCCAGTGCAGCATCTCGCCGCCGCCGATTTCGAACACTTGCGCCGAGGCGTCGTAGGCGGGGTCGTACGTCATATCGACCTCGACCTCGAACAGGGCGATGTTTTCCAGCTGCTCGGGCGTCAGGAACGGCGGTTTGTTTGGATAGACGTAAACCCGCTTCTTGCCATGGATTTGCCAGAGTGACTGGCCGGGCAGATCGCAGTGATAATAAACCTGAGCATTGGGCGACGAAATCAGGATGCCCGACGTTTGATTGTAGGTCGCATAGCCCGGAACCTGCGCCTCAATTTCGCGGAAGATCTCGGCCAGCAGATCGCCATAGGGCTTCGCAACGTTCGGAATGTTGCGCATGTTGAGCCACATGCGGCCGTTCTGGATGGCGTCGATGACTTTGCGGCCCGGCAGGCTGCCGATATCGCCTTCGCGCCAGAGGCGGCGCGGCGAACCCTGGGCGCCCATCTCGACGAGCGCATAGTGCTGGCGCGGATAGCCGTCGATCAGCTCGGCCAGCGCGTCGAACGAAAACAGCGGGTGTTGGTGCAGCCGATGGTCGAGGCGCACCGGCTCGGACGTCCAGTTGGCGGTGTCTTTGGCGGTCCAGTTGGTAAAGATCGGCTGTGTCATGGCGGTCCGTTTCAACGCTGTTACAGAGTCAACGGTCAAGGCAAGCAAGCCTCAAGCCAACTTCCGCTAAAATAGCCGCTCCCGGCCCTGGCGTTCAATGGCATTGGCCAAAGGAGCGCGGGTTGGAAGTTTTCCAAGGTTAGCGGAGGCCGTGCCCGGCGGGCAACGCCTTGATCCATAAAGCAGACATGACCGCTCCAAGCCTCTTCACACAAGCCGAATCCGGACCAATATTGGCTCATTGCGTAACCAGCCTGCGTTTGCCGCCCAAGGATTGCCCAATGCGATTTACCAAACTTGCAGCAATTGTTTTGTTTTGCACCGCTTCGGGCTCGTTGGCACCGGTGGCTGCAGATCCCGAGGGTGAGCCGCTCGGCCAACTCGCCGGCCGTTGGACCGGCGAAGG
>JANORU010000233.1:0-3378 GCA_031415475.1 Hyphomicrobium sp. | reverse complement strand
ATGGCCGGCAGAGCCTGACCGTAGCCAATGTACGGGACCGGCATTCCGAAGGCCTTGAAGCTGATGACGGTCAGTGGAGCAAGCAGCACAGCAAGCACAAACACGCCGAAGCCGGCCGACGTCCAAGTCGCGGATGTCAGTCCACCCGGAACGACAATTGCGACAAGCATGACTGTGGATGCCGCCAGGACCCACACTCGGGGTTGCGACAGCGCCTGCGAAATCAACTCCGACCCGAGCATCACGTGCACGACGAGAAGGGCAAAGGCCGCCGCGGCAAGGATCAATGCGGCGAGCCCCCGTGTTGGCGCTCCATATCGATGACCGAGAAAATCGGCCAACGTCGCGGCCTGCCACCTGTTGAGTGCCGGTGCGACGACGATCTGACTGACGACAATGCCGGCCGCGAACCCGAGCAGCGGAGCAAACGCGTCATAGCCATTTCGATAAACGGCGCTAGTCCAGATCGTCATACCGGCGAACGCGACGGTCGATGCCATGCCGGCAAGCCCATTGGCCCATGCCGGCATGGCGCGGTGGGCGAGAAATATGCCGCGCCCGTCGGATGTCCGGGTCTCGAACGCCAACAGCGCGCCGGCGAAAAGCGTTCCTCCGGTCAACACCCACATCATACTGGCCGGTGGGGCTCCGAGCTGTTCGCCAATGGCCGCCATGACAACCAACGCCGCCAAGCCGAACGCAAAGACGGGAATCATCGCGCCGGCGACGTCATTTCGATCTTCGTCTTGCAAACCGCCGGCCATCATCCGCCCTCAAGTGCCATCACCCGCCGAATGCGTGTCGTCGATACGTTCGGCGCGTGATGACATCAGAAATGCCAAGATCGCCAGAAGGAGCACGCCGCCCTGAGCGGCGAAGTAGAAGCCAATGGGGAACCCGCCGACGCGAACGAGGTCCAACACCTCAGCCAGCAGCGGCACCGCCAATAGGACGGCCAAGACAAGCATGACGCCACTCAATGCAAATTGCTGCACGGCCAAGCCATGCGCGCGCGTTGCATCCTTCCCTTGACGGCGACGGAGGATACCGAGCCATATGAAAACAAGACCGGCGGCCGTCATTCCAGCGGCAGCGAGCAGATCGAGCGGCGGCAGAACAAAGTACCTGTCGGCTAGGCCGGTTGCGCCTGCGATGGCCGCCCCAATCAGGGCGAGACCGAATACAATTCTAAGTAAACTCACCATGCGCCGCCCCTTAGCCGGACCAAGCAATCACACGGAGACTAATCGGATTGGATCGCGGCGGAAACGGGGACAAACCGTGTCTGCGGAGTTCGCCGCCCGGCGGCCCGCAAGGGTACGGGGCTCGACGCTTATCCAGCATCAGCCCCGTCCGTCTCCCCAGACTTGGACCTTATCGTTTAGCCGCGGGCGGTCCTCCCGAAGCAGGGCGGACATTGGTTGACCAGCCCGGCCAAGTCAAGCTGAGCCAAAAATATTCCTGGCGGGAAATTGGACCGTTCGGACGGTAGATTTGGCCTACTGATGGTGGTGCTCATGACCGGTTGAACCACCCTTGATTTTCTCATGTCCTGGCTGGTGATCGAGCCCATGAGGACCCATCGCCCCGACCGGCTCGACAGAGGCGTCGATGGTGACGGGCCCACTCTTCTCGAACCCGAATGTGATCTGGACGAGGTCGCCTTCCTTAAGCGGCTGCTTGAGGTCGAAGAGCATGACATGAAAGCCGCTGGGTGACAGCACGACCGCTTTGCCGGGGGCGATGGCTAGCTCGTCAAGGCGCCGCATTTTCATAATGCCATCTTCCTCCGTCATGGAGTGGACTTCGACGCGGCCCGCGACAGGCGAAGACACTGTAACGAGCGTGTCGGCCCCACCCTCAGCGGCTTTGATTTCGGCAAAAACGACACCGATGGTGGCACCCGGCGGCGTGGCGCGCGCCCAAGGATGGGTCACCGTGATACTGCCGACGGTATACTCGTGGGCGGTCGCAATCGTGGTCGCACCGCAAATCAAAGCCATCAAAGCCAGCTTCAGCGGATTGCGAAAATTCTCCGGCATGCAGATCTCCTTGAGGCACGCCCAATTCAGCGGCCATCGCGTTGAGATGAATAATGAGACTGAACCAACCATGTATGGCGCGGACATGGCCCTGCGTTGTGAGGCCGCACAAGTCATCCTTAACGGTTTTGGCGGTCTAGCAAGACGAGACTTCGCAGAATTATGGTAGTATGCGGACCTCGCAAAAATAGAACGACGACCGTTAAGTCAGCATGGCCAGTAGCAAGCGCGTTCTCCTCATCATCGGCGGCGGTATCGCCGCCTACAAATGCCTCGATCTGATCCGCCGCCTCAAGGAGCGCGGCATCGGCGTGCGGACGATATTGACGAAGGCCGCGCAGGAGTTTGTGACGCCCCTGTCGGTTGGCGCGCTGTCAAACGAGCCGGTGTTTACCGATCTGTTCGATCTCGATGACGAGCGTGAAATTGGTCATATCCGCCTGTCGCGTGAGGCCGACCTCGTGGTGGTCGCACCGGCCACCGCCGATCTGCTGGCCAAGATGGCGAGTGGCCAAGCCAGCGATCTGGCAACCACGGTGCTGCTGGCGACCGACAAGCCCGTGCTGGCCGCCCCTGCGATGAACCCAAAAATGTGGTCGCATCCGGCCACGCGCCGCAACGTGGCGCAACTGCGCGCCGATGGCGTCGAGTTCATCGGACCAAACAGCGGCGAGATGGCGGAGGCCGGTGAGGCCGGCGTTGGCCGGATGTCCGAACCACTCGACATCGCCGACGCGATTGCCGCGCGCCTGCAACCTGCGAAACCGAAAACTTCAAAAAGCGCGCCTCTTGCTGGGCGGCATGTAATTGTCACCAGTGGCCCAACCCACGAGCCGATCGACCCCGCGCGCTTCATCGCCAACCGCTCGTCCGGCAAGCAGGGTCATGCCATCGCGGCCGCCGCACGACGCCTTGGCGCGCGCGTGACCCTCATCTCGGGTCCGGTTTCGATTGAGCCGCCGGACGGCGTCTCTGTGGTCTCTGTCGAGACAGCCGCCGAAATGCTCGATGCTGTCCGCGCGGCGCTGCCGGCCGACATTGCCGTGTTTGCCGCCGCTGTCGCCGACTGGCATGTGGCGAAGGTTGCGGTTGGAAAGTTGAAGAAGGCGGCCGGCACCGCCCCACCCGCCCTGACGCTGGCAGAAAATCCCGACATTCTGAAAATCATCGCCGCGCGCACGCCCAAGCGACCCTCACTGGTCATCGGGTTTGCAGCCGAAACCGAAAACGTCGTTGAAGAAGCCATCCGGAAGCGCAAGGCCAAGGGTGCGGACTGGATGGTCGCCAACGACGTCTCGCATGGCACGGGTACGTTTGGCGGCGATCACAACACGGT
>JANORU010000232.1:0-3130 GCA_031415475.1 Hyphomicrobium sp. | reverse complement strand
GGCAGTCGCGAAAAAAGGCCTACTGCCTTACTGCCGCTCTTACATGCCTGCCTCCGACAGGACCTGCCCGCTCACGCCTTCTTCGGCTCCGCCACGATCCGGATCGACAGCTCGCGCAACTGCGTGGGAGACGCCTCGGCTGGCGCGCTCATCAGCAAGTCTTTCGCCTGCTGGTTCATCGGGAATAGCGCCACCTCGCGCACCGTTTTGCAGTCGGTCAGCAACATGACCATGCGTTCGATGCCGGCCGCCATGCCGCCATGCGGCGGTGCGCCGTACTGGAACGCGCGATAGAGCCCGCCGAAGCGGCTTTCGACATCCTGGCGGGTCAGTCCGGTGATTTCGAACGCCTTGACCATGGTGTCCGGCAAATGGTTGCGCACCGAACCCGACGCGATCTCGTAGCCATTGCAGACGATGTCGTACTGGTTGGCTTTGAGGGCCAGAATCGCATCGCGGCCCGCTGTCTCGGCGGCTTCGAGCGCCTCGCGGCCACCCTTGGGCATCGAGAACGGGTTGTGCGAAAAGTCGACTTTCTTGTCTTCCTCGTTCCATTCGTAGAACGGGAAATCGACGATCCAGGCGAAGGCGTAGCGGTTCTCGTCGATCAGTTTCAATTCCTGGCCGACGCGATCGCGCGCCAGGCCCGCAAATTTGTAGAAGTTGGCCGGGTTGCCGGCGGCGAAGAATACGGCGTCGCCAGTCTTGAGGCCGAGCTGCGATTGGATCGCGCCAGCCCGCTCAGGCCCAATGTTCTTTGCAACCGGGCCTGCACCTGCAGAGCCTTCCTCCTCGCGCCAGAACACATAGCCTAACCCCGGCTGGCCTTCGCTCTGCGCCCACGAGTTCATGCGATCGCAGAACGCACGGCTGCCGCCGCCCGGCGCGGGGATCGCCCACACTCGGACCTTCGGGTCCTTGTCGATCATTCCGGCGAACACTTTGAAACCCGAGCCGCGGAACTGCTCGGTCACATCCTGCATTTCAATCGGGTTGCGCAGGTCCGGCTTGTCGGAGCCGTACTTGGCGATCGCCGTCTCATGCGGAATCCGCTGCCAGCCCTGATCGACCTTTTTGCCCGGGCTGAACTCTTCGAACATCGCGGTGAGGATCGGTTCCATGGTCTGGAAGATGTCTTCCTGTTCGACGAAACTCATCTCGACGTCGAGCTGGTAGAACTCACCCGGCAGGCGATCCGCGCGCGGGTCTTCATCACGGAAGCACGGTGCGATCTGGAAGTAGCGGTCGAAGCCCGACACCATCAGCAGCTGCTTGTACTGCTGCGGCGCCTGCGGCAGCGCATAGAACGAGCCGGGATGAATTCGTGATGGCACCAGAAAGTCGCGCGCGCCTTCGGGCGACGAGGCGGTCAGAATCGGAGTCGGGAATTCGTTGAAGCCGGCATCGTGCATACGGGCGCGGATCGACTTGGTGATCGCCAGCCGCTTCATGATGATGGCGTGCAGGCTCTCGCGGCGAAGATCGAGGAAGCGATACTGCAGCCGCAGATCTTCCGGATAGTCCGGCTCGCCGAACACCGGCACGGGAAGCTCTTTGGCTTCCGACTGGACTTCGATCGCGCTGACGTAAATTTCAATCGCGCCGGTCGCGAGATCGGCGTTGGTGGTGCCGTCGGGGCGCGCGCGAACGGTGCCGTCGATCGTCACCACCCATTCCGAGCGCAGCGCCTCGGCCGCCTTGAAGGCCTTGGAATCCGGGTCGGCGACGACCTGCGTGAGGCCATAGTGATCGCGCACATCGATGAATAGCACGCCGCCGTGGTCGCGGACGCGATGCACCCAGCCGGACAGCCGCACGGGCGCGCCGATATTGGAGGCGTTGAGCGCCCCGCAGGTGTGCGTGCGATAACGTGATTGCAGTGCGGCGGCCATGGCCGAAGTCCCCGGTCGAAATGATTGGAAATCGACGCGGAAAAGCGCACGCGGCGGGGCGAAAGTCAAGGCGGCGGGGTGGCGGCGGGCGCTCAAGCGCCGTCCTGCCGCCAACCCGCTTGTCGCGCGGCCCTGCCTGTTAAATCACAACAAAATCCAACGCTGTCAGTACCGGCTTGATGGCCGGGGTGAAGACTGCGAACTGCGTCGACCCGCCGGCCGCATTGCCGTTGCTGTCGTAGAACAGCGCACCCGTCGCGGTATTGTAGATGATCCGGTCGTCAGCATCGGTCGCCGTGCCGCTGGCGTTGGCCTTGAAGAACAGCGTGCTCAACGCGCCGAGTGTTGGCTGGGCGAACGGGCCGCCGGTCGCCTTGACGCGGATGGTATCGGCGGCAACATTGAAGTCGGTGATGCTGTCGATGTTGCCGACGCTTGCGTTGCCGCCCGCCGGAAGGATACTCGCCTTAACCGGATTTTAACCCTGATGGCGCAACGATTCGTCAATTCTTAGACCGGCGAGGGCGCCGGCTGGGTGTGTGCGGGAGTTCTCTCATGAAGACAGCAGCGATTTCGATTTCGAGCCTCGAAGATATCCTCTCTTCGGACGATTTGCAGACCACCGGCGCGGCGATGAAATCGGCCGAAACCGATCATCCGCTGGCCGCCGAGCTGCGCCGCGTGCTCGACACCCGTGATGCCTCCTCGATCGGCGATCTGGCGCGCGTGACAGAGCATCTGATGCGCGAAATGGCGTTCCTCAAGGACGCCACCGGCGGCGATAAAAGCTGAACCGCGTCAGAGCGTGAAGTCGCCGGCCGTTATGGCCTTAAGTCCTGCGATTTCGATGTGAAACTCGGCCGTCAGTTTATTGGCGTCGGTGTTGATGGCAATGATGGTTTTGTCGCTCGCGGTGCCGGCTAGATCTTCCCAATACCAGCGGACCTGGCCTTGACCCGAAAAGGCCGCGCCCTTGGTCGCGAGAAACACGAAGGTGTCGCTGGCCGTTGCGGCGGCTGCTTTGGCGTCGATGGTCGCCAGATCGATGATGTCGGCATTGCCGCCGGCATCCCAATCGCGAATCTGATCGCGCAGCGCGGCCGAAGCACTCGACTCCGAGACGGCGTTGAAATCGAACCGGTCGACGCCCGCACCGCCGTACATGACGTCCTTGCCGGCGCCGCCAATCAAAGTGTCGTTGCCGAGACTGCCGCTCAGCGTGTCATTGCCGGCGTTGC
>JANORU010000231.1:0-9368 GCA_031415475.1 Hyphomicrobium sp. | reverse complement strand
GCCGTTTCATGGTCCGCGCCGGCCGATGTGCCGGAGTTCGGCGTCTATCGCGCGTCGAACTTTGTTGAGGCGGCGCTCGGCAGCGCAGCGATTGTTTTCTATCGCTCGCATCTATTGGCCGGCGATATTGCGCCGATCGATGCTCTTGCCGATGAGCTGGAAGCACAGGGCTTAGGTGTCTCGGCGCTGTTCGTGCCGTCGCTGAAAGCGCCTGCGGCGGCTGAGTGGCTTTCGCGGCAGCTCGCGCAGTTGTCGCCGCGTGTCGTGCTCAATGCGACTGCTTTCGCCGCCCGCGATGGCGCGGACCGGTCGCCGCTTGAGGCTGCTGATTGCCCGATTTTACAGGTGGCGATGGTCAACGCGCCGCGCACGGCGTGGGAGAGTAATCCGCGCGGGCTCTCGGCGGCCGACCTCGCGATGCATGTCGTGCTGCCGGAGTTGGATGGGCGCATTTTTGCTGGCGCCGTATCGTTCAAGGATTTCTTCGATACTGGCGCGGGGCTCGGCTCGTCGCTCGCGCGTCATGTGCCGTACGCGCAAGGCATATCCCACGTCGCCCAACGCGCAGTGGCCTGGGCGAGGCTTGGGTCGACACCGCGTTCCGAGCGCACAGTTGCGCTGGTACTCTCCACTTATCCCGGCCGCCCTGACCAGATCGCCCATGCCGTAGGCCTCGATGCGCTCGACAGCACACTTGCGATAGCTGAACGGCTCACAGCCGATGGCTATCAGGTGTCGGGCGGACCGAAGGACCGGCGTGCGATTGTTGCCGCACTCGACGATGCCAGCGCCGTGTCCTGGCCCCTTCAGGACTATGCGCGCGCGTTCGAACGCTTGCCCGCGCCGCTGCGCGACAGTGTCGGTGCCGCCTGGGGTGCGCCGGGCGACGATCCGCAGGCGTGCGAGGGCAACTTTAAATTCCGTTCAACGCTGTGCGGCAATTTCCTGATCGCGCTGCAACCCGAGCGCGGCGACATCGCCGACCGCAAGACGCAATATCACGATCCGGCAACACCGCCGCGCCACGCCTACATCGCGTTTTATCTTTGGTTGCGTCACGTGCAGCGCATCGATGCGCTGGTCCATCTCGGTGCCCACGGCACGCTCGAATGGCTGCCGGGCAATGCCGTGGCGCTGAGCGAGAGTTGCGCGCCGCAAGCGCTGACCGGCGACGTGCCGGTGATCTATCCGTTCATCGTCAACGATCCGGGCGAGGCAGCGCAGGCCAAACGCCGGATCGGCGCCGTCACACTCGGATATAAGCCGCCGCCAATACTGTCTGGCGATCTTTCGGCCGGACTTCTTGATGTTGAGCGTCTGGTCGATGAATTCTCCTCTGCCGATGGGCTCGACCCACGCCGCCGCAAAGCCTTGGCGGGCCAGATCGCCGACGCCGCCCATCGCGCCGGCATCGCCGAGACCTGCGGTTTGACGGCTGGATTGTCAGAAGCTGAGGCTGTGGCAAAGATCGATGCCTTTTTGTGCGACATCAAGGAGCTCTCGATCCGGGACGGGTTGCACGTTCTCGATGGCGACGAACTCGATGCCCTGAGCCGTGCCCTCGATGCGCGCTTTGTTGAACCGGGCCCGTCCGGTGCGCCAAGCCGCGGTCGCGCCGACGTATTGCCCACGGGGCGCAATCTGTTCGGCATGGATCCGCGCACGCTGCCGACGCGAACCGCATGGGCCAACGGCCAGCGCGCCGCCGCTGCCATCCTCGAGCGCTACGTCTCCGATCACGGCGACTGGCCGCGCGCCATCGTGCTCGATCTGTGGGGCAGCGCGACGCTGCGAACGGGCGGCGAAGAACTGGCGACGGCACTGGCGCTGCTCGGCGTACGCCCCGTTTGGGATACGCAATCGTTTAGGGTCACGGGCGTCGAGACCTCGCCGCTCGCTGAACTCGGCCGGCCGCGCGTTGACGTGACGTTGCGGATTTCCGGATTGTTCCGCGATATGTTTGCCAGTCAGTTGACGTTGTACGAACAGGCCATCCATCTGATCGCCGGTCTTAGTGAAGACCCAACAGAAAATCCACTTCAAGGCGAAACCCATCTTGATCGAATCTTCGGACCAGCCTCGGGAGCCTTCGGTGCCGGCGTGATGAGCCGCATCGATGCCGGCGATTGGAGTGATCGTTCGGAACTCGGCGCGAGCTATCTGGCGGCGTCAGGGCACGTCTACCGCAATGGCCAATCCGAAGCGGCGGGCGGTGAGTTCGCAGCGCGCGTCAAAGCCACCGACGCGTTCGTGCATCTGCAGGATCATCGCGAGATTGATCTGCTGACCGGTGGCGATTTCGCGGCTCATGAGGGCGGCTTCGTCGCGGCCGCCAAGGCTGCCGGCAACTCGAAGCTCGCCGTTTATCACGGCGACACGGGCGCACCCGAGCAGCCGCGCGTGCGTACGCTCGATGAAGAATGCGCCCGCGTCGTGCACGGCCGGGCCGCCAGTCCGAACTGGATCGCCGGCCAGATGCGCCACGGGTTCCGGGGCGCGGCCGAAATGGCGGCCACCGTCGATGCCGCGTTCGCGTTCGCGGCCACAGCTGATGCGGTCAAGTCGAGTGGGTTTGAACGGCTCTATGCGGCGTATCTCGGCGATCCCGCCGTTGCGGCGTTCATCGAGACAGAAAATCCGTTGGCCATCGACGCCATGCGCCGCCGCTTCGACGACGCGATTGCGCGCGGGCTCTGGCATCCGCGCCGCAACGATATGCGCGCCGTCGCCGAACGGACTGCGAGCGAGGCGGCGGAATGACAGGCCCGGAAACAAGGCGGGCCGAGTTGCGCAAAGGCTGGTGTCCGGGTGCATTGCGGCCGATGGAGACCGGCGATGGGCTGCTGGTCCGCATACGCCCGCGCGGTGGCCGCATGAGCATCGTCAAGCTGCTGACTGTTACTGGTATCGCCGCACGACACGGGTCCGGGGCTATCGATCTAACCAGCCGTGCCAACCTCCAACTTCGCGGGCTTGATACCGAGATGTATCCGGACGCACTCCAGGACCTGCGGACAGCAAACCTCGTCGACGATGATGTCCGCTCGGAAGCTGTTCGCAACATCGTTGTTGATCCGTTGGCTGGCTTGGAACCGGGCCGGGCCGATGTTGCGGCAATAGCCCACGAACTTGAACGGCGATTGACGGCTGAGGCCCAGACATTTTCGCTCTCTGACAAGTTTGGGATCTCGATTTCTGGCGCCGGCCAAAGTCTCGGCGGTGCGCCAGCCGATATTCAAGTCTTTCTTTGGCCCGACGGCGACGCGGTGATTGCGATCGACGGCAACGAGGGACTGGAGGCGCGGGTCAGCGCCAAGACTGCAGCTGACGCCGTGTTGGCGCTGGTTCGCGCCTTCAACGACCTGTCGGCCGGCAATCCTGACGTCCGGCGAATGAGACATCTGGCGGCCGATGTGCACTGTGCGCTGGGCGCCAAAGCGGGGATCGAACTCTCAGCGGGGTCGCCGTCGCATTCGGCCCCCGCGACCGGCCGATTTGGTTGCCTCGGGCCTATGCACGCGCCAACCGCCGTTGTCATCGGTCTGCCGTTTGGGCGCATTTCGGCCGATGATCTCGCAGCCATCGGCGCGGCGGCGCTTTCGGTCAATGTTTCAGAAGTCCGGTTTTCGCCGATGCGCGCGCTGGTGTTTCCGGCAACGACTGCGGCGGCGGCCCAGGTTCTACTTTCGATGGCGAAGGCCCTCGGGCTCGTCACCGAGACAAGCGATCCGCGCTGGACGATGGATGTCTGCCCGGGTGCCAACGGGTGCCGCAATGGCACGACCGATACGCGCGCCGACGCGAACCGGCTCTCTGAGTCGTTGAAGTCGACGGGCGAACGGCTGCCATCGATCCATATTTCTGGATGTGAAAAGGGCTGCGCCCGGCGTACTCCGGCTGACTGGACGTTCGTCGCCCGCGATGGCGTTTATGATCTCGTTCGCCATGGAACGGTGACGGCCGCTCCGCTGATGCAAAATATTGCCCCGAGCGACATGGCACATGCGCTCACGGAGGCGGCGCGATGAGCGGCTACGACTACATCCGTGATGGTGCCGGCATCTATGCCAGATCGTTCGCAATTATCCGTTCGGAAGCAGACCTCAAGCGCTTTACACCCCTCGAAGAGCGCGTTGCCGTGCGCATCATTCATGCCTGCGGGATGGTCGATGTCGTCGCTGATCTCGTCATGTCAGAAACATTCGCCGTCGAGGCTGCGGCGGCCTTGAAGCGCGGCGCGCCGGTTCTGTGCGACGCCAAGATGGTTGCCAATGGCGTCACGCGGGCGCGGCTGCCGGCCAGCAACGAGGTGATTTGCACGCTCGACGATTCCCGCGTGCCGGGCTTGGCGAAAGACATTGGCAACACGCGAACAGCCGCCGCCATGGAATTGTGGCGGCCGCATCTGGCGGGTTCGGTCGTCGTGATCGGTAACGCGCCGACGGCGCTGTTCCGGTTGCTTGAGTTGCTCGATAGCGGCGCACCGAAGCCGGCCGCCGTGATCGGCATGCCGGTCGGGTTTGTCGGAGCGGCGGAATCGAAAGAGGCGCTGGCCGCCGATGGCCGCGTCCCGTTCGCGATCATCAAGGGCCGCAAGGGCGGCTCGGCGATGGCGGCGGCCGCCGTCAACGCACTCGCCAGCGAGGTCGAGTGATGGCGGGCGAGACTTGCGGCACGCTCTATGGCGTCGGGCTCGGCCCCGGCGATCCGGAACTCGTGACGTTGAAAGCGGCTCGGATTGTTGGCGCGTCGCCGGTCGTCGCCCATTTCAGAAAGCGCGGACGGCCAGGGCACGCGCGCACGATTGCCGAAGGGCTCATAAGGCCGGGCGCAACAGAAATCGCGTTCGAATACCCGGTGACGACGGAAGTCGATTTTCGCGACGACGGCTACACCGGTCCGATCCGCGATTTCTATGTCACCAGCGCTTTGGCCATCGGCGGGCACCTCGATCAAGGTCGCGATGTGGCGCTGTTGTGCGAGGGCGACCCGTTCTTCTACGGCTCGTTTCTGCATATGTACGATCGCATCAAGTCAACGCATCCGGTTGTGGTGGTCCCGGGTATTACCGGAATGTCGGGCTGTTGGACGGCGGCCGAACAGCCGATCACCTACGGCGACGATGTGCTGACGGTTCTGCCGGGAACGCTTGACGGCGATGAGCTTGTCCGCCGGATGGAAGATACCGATGCCGCTGTCATCATGAAGGTCGGCCGCAATCTTGAAAAGATCCGCGCGGCACTTCAATCCGCCGGGCGGCTCGCTGATGCGATTTATGTCGAACGCGGCACGATGCCGGGCGAGCGCGTGCTGCCGCTCACCGAGTTGGGTCCTGATGCGGCGCCGTATTTCTCGATCATCCTGCTGCCCGGCGGCCGGGGACGGCGGATCACATGAGCGGGCGCCTCACCGTCATTGGGCTGGGACCAGGGCTGGATGACTGGGTGACGCCGGCAGCACGCCACGCCATCGACGCTGCTGAAATCGTGCTCGGCTATGCGCCGTATCTCAACCGGTTGACGCCGCGTCCCGGCCAGACTTTCGAAGCCTCCGACAATCGCGAGGAATTGAGCCGCGCGGCGCGGGCACTGTCGCTGGCCGCCGAAGGCCGTGAGGTGGCAATCGTTTCGGGCGGCGATCCGGGTGTGTTCGCGATGGCCGCTGCCGTGTTCGAGGCGATTGAAAAAGGTCCCATGGCGTGGCGCAGTTTGGACGTGCGGGTCGAACCCGGCGTCACCGCCATGCTGGCGGCGGCGGCGCGGATCGGTGCGCCATTGGGGCATGATTTCTGTGCGATCTCACTGTCTGATAATTTGAAGCCGTGGCCGGCGATCGAGGCGCGCTTGCAGCACGCGGCCGCCGCGGACTTCGTGATCGCGCTCTACAATCCGGCGTCGAAGGCGCGGCCCCATCAGATCACGCTGGCGTTCGATGTCTTGAAAACCTGCCGGCTACCGGAAACCATTGTTGTGCTGGCGCAGGCCGTCGGCCGGCCGGACGAGCGACTGATCGTGAGCGATCTCGGATCGGTTGACGCGGGGTTGGTTGACATGCGCACGCTGGTTCTCATTGGCTCATCGGCGACGCGCGCGTTGGCGCGCACGAATGGCGGCGTGTGGGTTTATACGCCGCGCTCGGTGGGAGGCGCGTGATGGTGTTCGATGTCCGCCCAAACTTCGTCGACGGTCGCGAACATGGTACGCGGTGGACTGTGCGGCCGTGCGATCATCATGACTGGAATGCCGCGACGCCGGGCAGCGGCGATCTTGGAATAAGCCGCGTCGCCGCCGGAATTCTTGGCGAGTACGATGTCGATGCCGAGGGTCGCGAACAGCAGCAGATCATCATCGGCCCGGAACGGGCCACGGGCAGCGACAATGGTCGCGTGCGGCAGCGCATCGGGTTTGGCGATCCGGTCGATGACACGAATGATGTAGTGATGCTGCGGCGCGCGGGCGAGCGCATCGAGCGACAAGCGACCGAGACCGGAGAAAATTCGGCGCGGCATCTTCGGCAGGGCGTCGATCGCCTCTTCGACGGTCGCGAACGAATGCCACAGATCGCCCGTCTCGGGCTGCCAGGGCGGCCGTTCGAGCGCGATCAGCGGCACGGCGGCCAGTTTGCAGGCAGCAATTGCATTGGCACTGATGACGGCAGCAAACGGATGGGTGGCATCGATCACGACGCCGATCTGGTGCTCGACGATGTAATCTCGCAATCCCTGGACCCCGCCGAAGCCGCCGATGCGGAGCGGCAGGTCGGGCGTCACGGGATTGGACGTGCGTCCGGCGAGCGACAGCGTCGGTGCGAACCGCCCGTCGCCTGCGATCCGCCGCGCCAGCGCGTTGGCTTCGCCGGTGCCGCCGAGCAGCAAAATCCGAACTGGCTGTTTAGCGCGTTTCATGGACTGGGCTTGCCATGACCGCGCGCTGGTTGGCAATCATTGGAATCGGAGAGGACGGCCGCGCGGGCCTTAGCGCGGCAGCGAATGCGTTGATCGACGGTGCTGACTTACTCATTGGCGGCCATAGGCATCTCGACCTCATCGGGGCGACACGCGGCGAACAGCGGTTGTGGTCGGTGCCGCTCGAAGCGACGGCGGCCGATATTCTGGCGGCGCGCGGCAAGCGTGTGGTGGTTCTGGCGTCGGGCGATCCGTTCTGGTTCGGGGCCGGCGTGACGCTGGCGCGATCGATACCCACCGACGAGATGTTGGTAATCCCGGCGCCGTCGAGCCTGTCGCTGGCGGCGGCGCGGATGGGCTGGGCGCTGCAGGATACGGTGACGCTTGGGCTCAATATGCGCGGGCTGGTGCCGTTGATCCGCCGCCACCTGCATCAGGACCGGCATATTCTAGCGTTGTCGCTCAATGGTGAAACACCGCGCGAGGTGGCGGCACTGTTGACAGCGTCCGGGTTCGGACCGTCGCGGATGACCGTGTTCGAAGCGCTCGGCGGTCCGCGCGAAGCGCGCCGGGACACGACGGCTGAAAAATTCAATCTCGAGTCGATTGATCCGCTGAACCTGATGGCCGTCGACGTTCATGCTGGGCCCAACGCGCGGCCGATCCCGTTCGCGGCGGGTCTTGATGACAGCGATTTCGAGAATGATGGCCAGCTCACCAAGCGCGAAATTCGGGCCGTGACGGTGTCGTCTCTGGCCCCCTGTCCCGGTCAACTCTTGTGGGACGTGGGGCTTGGCTGCGGATCGGTCGCCATCGAGTGGCTGCTGGCCCACCCGGCAAATCTCGCCATCGGAATTGAGAAGTCCAGCGATCGTGCCGCGCGCGCGGCGCGCAATGCGATCTCGCTTGGCGTGCCGCATCTCGACATTCGTAATGGCGTCGCCCCGGATGCGGTCTCCGGACTGCCGCCTCCGGACGCGATTTTTATCGGCGGTGGTGCGAGCGCGCCGGGAGTTCTCGATGCCTGTTGGCGGGCCTTGAAGCCCGGTGGCCGTCTGGTCGCCAACGGCGTCACTTTGGAGACCGAGGCGCTGTTCGTTGGCGCGCGAGCAAAGTTCGGCGGGTCGCTGACGCGGCTGTCGATCGAACGCGCCGATGCGGTCGGCAACCGCACCGGTTGGCGGCCGTCGATGGCCGTCACGCAATGGACCGTAACGAAGCCATGGAGCGGCGCATGATGGTGATCGGGCTCGGTGCCAAATCAACGGCGACGGCATCCGACATGCAGGCAGCGCTGACGGAGATGATGAGCTTGTTCGGCGGTCCAGCCGATGCGGTCGCGACCCGCAAGGCACCGATGTTTGCAGCAGCTCTGACCGAAGCGGCGGCGACACAGCGGTTGCCAATTCGGCTGGTGACCGAAGACGAATTAAAGGCGCGTGGTCCGGACTGCGCGACGCACTCCGAGCGCTCTCTGCGCCTGTTTGGTGTCGGCTCGGTGGCCGAGGCGGCAGCACTTGCTGCGGCCGGCGAAGGTTCGGCGCTCATTGCTCCTCGGCGGATCATTGGCGGCGTGACGGTCGCCATTGCGATTTCGCGCGACGACGTGGAGGCGGCGCTATGACCGTGCATTTCATCGGCGCCGGGCCGGGCAGTCCCGATCTCATCACCGTGCGCGGGCGCGATCTGATCGCGCGGTGTCCGGTCTGTCTCTATGCCGGGTCGCTGGTTCCGCAAGCGCTGCTTGAATATTGTCCGCCAGGCGCAAAAATCGTCGATACGGCGCCGATGACCCTCGACGGAATCATGACTGAGATATCGGCGGCACACGCCAAGGGCCACGACGTCGCGCGCTTGCATTCCGGCGATCTGTCGATCTGGAGTGCGCTCGGCGAACAACTGCGGCGCCTCGATCAACTCGGGATTTCCTATACGGTGACGCCGGGTGTTCCTTCGTTTGCGGCGGCGTCCGCAGCCTTGGCGCGGGAACTAACGCTGCCCGAAGTGGCGCAATCTGTTGTGCTGACTCGCACGTCTGGCCGGGCCTCGGCCATGCCCGAGGGCGAGACGCTCGAAGCGTTCGCGGCCACCGGCGCGACGCTGGTCGTGCATTTGTCGATCCATGTGCTCGATGATGTGGTGGCGCGGGTGACACCGTTTTATGGCGCGGACTGCCCCGTCGCGGTGGTCTATCGCGCATCGTGGCCCGATGAGACGGTTATCAAGGGAACACTTGCCGATATTGTCACCAAGGCCAGCGCGGCCAATCTCGAACGGACGGCGCTCATTCTGATCGGCCCGGCACTCGGTACCGACGAGTTCCGCGACAGCGCGCTCTATAGCGTCGATTACAAACGGCGCTATCGCGGGCTCTAATCGTCCCCTCTCCCCGTCCTTACGGGGAGAGGGTTGGGGTGAGGGGCAGCTGCTTGTTCGGACTCGTTGCTGCCCCTCACCCTAACCC
>JANORU010000230.1:0-5560 GCA_031415475.1 Hyphomicrobium sp. | reverse complement strand
GATACGCTCGCCTATTTGGCGGACCCGCTGGCCGAGTTGAGAGACATGGCCGACGCTGGCGGGCATAAGACCCTGTCCGGCCTTATCGGGCTTGCCCATAGCGAAGCGCTGTCTTGCAGATCATGTGATCGCGGCTAACGTCCTGGTCGAACAACGCTTTCCGGCCTCAACGAAACCAGACTGCCGCCATGACGTTCGATCCGGCCGGCGAGATCGAGCTCCATCAGAATAACGCGCAGTTCGCGAGCGGGAAGCGACGTCGCCCGCCCCAGATCGTCGACCGTTGCCGGGTGGGGGCCGAGCGCCGTCAAGACGGATTTGCGATGCGCGTCCGAAATCAGAGGCGGCGGCAGGAGGACAACCGGCTGGCGATAGACGGCGTGCTGTTCGAGTGCGCCCGCCGGTACGCTGATGACAGGAGCCAAAACTTCAAGAATGTCTTCCGGACAGGTGGCGAGCGTCGCACCGTTCTTCAGAAGCGCATTTGTGCCTTCTGCGCGTGGATCGAGCGGGTGGCCCGGCACGGCAAACACCTCGCGGTCCTGCTCCAGCGCCATGCGCGCGGTGACCAAAGTTCCTGAGCGCTTCGCCGCCTCGATCACGACCACACCATAACTGATGCCGGAAATCAGCCGATTGCGGCGCGGAAAGTCTTTGGCGCGCGGCTCAAATCCAGGCGGCATCTCGCTCAGCAAGCAGCCCTCGGCGCTAATCCGATCGTAAAGGTCTTTGTTCTCGGGCGGGTAGACGACATCGATACCGCCGGCGACGACCGCAATCGTGCCGGTCGAAAGGCTTGCGGTGTGCGCCGCCGCATCGATGCCGCGCGCCAGACCGGACGCAATGACGAACCCGCTGCGGCCAAGCGTGGCGGCGAAGTTGCGGGTCAGTGCAATGCCCGCCGCCGACGACGCCCGTGAACCGACAATGGCGAGCGATGGCTTTGAAAGCAGCGCTTCGTTGCCCTTCAGATAGAGCATGGGCGGTGGCGCATAGATTTCAACGAGAAGCCGCGGATAGCCGGGTTCAATGGTGAAGACCGGACGCATGCCGGCCTTCTCTGCCGCGGCCAGCTCGCGCTCGGCCCGGTCTTCCGAACAGATGAAAATCGAGCGCCCGCCGCGCTTGGCGAGTTCCGGAAGTGCCGCGAGCGCTTCCTCAGCACCACCGCAATGATTGATCAAGTCGCGGAACGTGACCGGCCCGACGTTGTTCGATCTGATCAGCCGGAGACACGCTAGGCGCGAGGCGTCATCCAACGGAGCGACCGGGACCGGTGCCGGTTGAAATAGCTCGCGCTGGTCAGCCCTTGGCGCCAATTTTTGGCTCCGTTCCGGCGATCAACCGTTCGATGTTGGGCCAATGCTTCACGATCAGCGGAATAGTCATAAGGACCGCCAGTGTGGCGACCGGCAGGTCACCCGAATTCCACACGTACAGCGGCGTGACGAGGCTTGCGATCAGCGCCGAGAACGACGAGTAGCGGGTAACAACGGCACTCGCGAGCCAAACACCGCAAAAGACGAGGGCTGCCGGCCAGAAGGCACCAAGCAGTACGCCAATGTAGGTGGCGACACCCTTGCCGCCCTTGAAGCCGAGCCACACCGGGAACAGGTGGCCGAGAAACGCGCCAAGCCCGGCAAACAGGCCGGCGGCGATCGCGAAGCCGACTGTTGCCCCATAGGCGTGAGCGACAAGAACGGCGACAGTCCCCTTCAAGGCGTCGAGCACCAATGTCAGGGCGGCGAGGCCCTTGTGGCCGGTTCTCAGAACGTTGGTCGCGCCAATGTTTCCAGAGCCGATCTTGCGCACGTCGCCGAGTCCGGCCATGCGCGTGAGTAAAAATCCAAAGGGGATAGAGCCAACGAGATAACCGAACACGAGAGCTGCCAGTTCGGGAAGCATGCCAACCTCGGCTGCAATGTTATGAGCCTCAACTGCGTCCAACTACGCAACAAAGCGCGCACGGACGCAAGGGCCGGCGACCTCTAAGACCGCGATTGACGTTTCATCTGGCCGGAAATCTGGTTTGCCAACAGGCCAATGGCGCTGCGCAGCCCCTGTACTTCAGCAACCAGGCCTTGCAATTGGGGATCGAAACTCTTCATCCGCTCGTCGACGATGGCCAGCCTGCGATCAAGTGTCGAGAACCTTTGTGTGTGCCAGGCCTGAGCTTCACGAACCGACGCAAGCTCCACGGCGACGCCCGCGAAGCGGGCGTCCAAGTCCTCGGGCCAGCGAGTGACCAGAATTTCAAGATCCTGAATACGCTTGTCTGCGATTGAACTCATTGACGTCCCCCACAATCTGAGTGGACCCAGGCGTCCAGCACCACCAAGCTGTCCGCTTTTCACACGGGGTCTTGCTCGATAAAACGAAGGAGAGAGCAAAACCCGTCGCCTGTTTCGGAAAAATTCAGCGGGTTGGCCTCAACCCGGACGCCCGATCAGGCCGTCCGGACAGCCGTCTCAGCCGCCCGGGCGGTTTCGGCGTTGAGTGCGACGTCAAACGCCGCCAGCAGGCGCGAGCGCTCTTCATCCCAGCGCAGCAAGGCTTTGGCGCGGGCCTCACCGGCCTCAGCCAGTGTTGTCCGCAAATCCCGGTTGTCGGCGAGTTCCACGATCCGGCCGGCCAAGTCGGTCGCGCTGTTGTCGGCCGCGTAAAGCGCGGCGTCGCCGGCGATCTTGCGGCCTTCCATGAGATCGAACTGCACGAATGGTATGCCGAGGCTCATATACTCGAACACCTTATTCATCGAAATCTTGTCGTTGTAGGTGTTCTTCGGATCGGGGATGACGCCGAGATCGAATGTCGAGAATGCTGTGAGCAGCGGCGCACCGGACATGAACCCGGTGAACGTTACGTAGTCATCGAGACCGAGATCGCGCACCATCCGCTGCAACGCCGGTAGCTCGGTTCCCGAGCCGACGATGGCGCACTGAACGTCCTCGCGGCCTTGGAATTTGACGATCTCGTGCATCGCTTCGATCAACAGATCGACGCCATCCTGGGCGCCCATGATGCCGACATAGCCGACCAGATTCTTGCGGCCATTTTTCAGGCGCACGTCCGGCTCGACGCGGCGAAAGCGCGACACATCGGGAATTGAACGAACGATGAAGACGCGATCCTTCGCCATCCCGCCGCGCTCGATGGCGATATCCTTGAAGGTTTCATTGGTCGCGATCGAGACGTCGGCCGTTTTGAACGTCAGCCGCTCAAGCGCCAGAATAACCTTATGCAGAAATCCGCGGCGGCCGAACTTGGCCTCGAACAGTTCCGGATTGATGTCGTGATGATCGAAGACAAACGGCTTGCCGAACAAATACTTCCAGAAGCCGGCGATCAGGAACAACAGGTCCGGCGGATTGCACGCCTGTACGACGTCGAATCCGACTTTGAAATAGGCTTTTACTGACAGAGCAAACTCCCAAGCCAGCGCCCAGCCATATTCAAGGGCATAGCCAAGCGCGCCATCGGCTTCGAACGGCATCGGATGGCGGAAGACATGGATGCCTTCGAGAACTTCATAGGGGGCGATATATTTTCCCCCTTTGGGACACACGACCGAGACTGTGTAGCCGGCCTCGGACAGCGTACGCGCCTCCTGCCAGACGCGCCGGTCTAGCGGCACGGTCAGGTTCTCGACAATGATGAGAACGCTCGGTTTTCTGCCCACACTCTACTCCTTGCGCCGCGCCGTGCGCGTCGCGAGAGCCCGCTCCGGCTCTCTTCCGACCCCGTCCGCATCCTCGGCCAGAAGGCTTTATAAAGTGCGCAGAGACATGGTTGCCGCTCTCTCTCGCGCGTCCCGAAACGGGACAGGTCTCACGCGAATCCTGGGCTTGCGGTGAGGCACGGTTCTTGCGACAAAACATCGGTACAGACGTTCATCGTTTCTTAATTTCTGTAGCGAGTAAGCCCGTGTTCAAGATCCCGCGTCAGCCCTCCTGGCCTCCGGCCATCGATCTCGCGACCGTGCGCGAAACGCTCGAGTATATGAAGGACGACATGCGCCGCATTCCGGGCCTTGAAAAAGCGTCTGATGCACTGGCTGCGGCCATCACGGAAATCGAAAGCGCCGAAGTGCGCCTCCAACCGGTCCAATACTCGACCCTCAACGCCAAGTTTCTGCCGAGCTGGCAGAGCCCGATCAACCGGCGCTAGGTCTAGAAATCGACTTCGACGCTGAGCTTCAGCGTGTGATCCGGCGTATTATCGTTGAGACCCGCCAAATACCCCATCCCAACCGTCACCACACTGCCCTCGCCGTCGTCATCATCGCCTTTGGGCTTATCGAGCGACAGCAGACTGCGGCCAAGATCGTAGCTGTAATAGAGGATCGGCCCCAGACGGTGCTGATCGAAGTCACCGAACAAAAGTGACGCTTCACTTCGCTCGCCGGTCGATCCCAACCGGTCGACGGTGCCATAGGCTTCGAGCGCCATCGTCCAGACGGGTGAAAACGTGTAGGCAACCTGACCGGCGTAGGCGAAATCCCACTTGTCGTCGCGCACACCTTCGTCGTCCGGATCACCGCCGAAGTGATGAACCAGCAGCGGCAGCGCCGCCACCAGCCACTGGCCGGATGCGTACTCAAAAATCGGCCCCATGACGACATTCATTTGTTCGCCGGATTCGATCGGCCGCTCGACTTCGACGACGGCACCCAGGCCAAATCCGTCGCCTTTACGCGGGATGATGACGCCGATCACTTCGGCGCCGATTTCATCGAATTTCAACTCACCGAAACTGTCAGCATCGGCGAGCGACAGCGGCTCATCCAGCCGTTCGCGCTCGTATTCGATGCCGACACGCATCTTAAGAAACGAATTGAACCCCATCTCCATTTCCAGCGCGTGGCGCTGTTTGATGACTGAGTTCTCATCAAAAACCCGTTCGCCGCCATCGCCCAACGCTGACTTTCGAGACGGCTGGCCGAAGCTCCAGGCATTCTGGCTCTGGAATTCCAGGTAGCCTTGCCCCGCCTCAAGATTTTTAAGTTCGAACTGACCGATCGCCGGCCCATCAGCCAACGCGGTGGCCGGCACAAGCGCCGCCAGCAGCGCACAGATCGACGCAGTCGCCCGTATCCGAGTGCCTCGAGCCGTCATGCTGAAGGGAAAGATTGCCATGTCCCGCCGGGAAGATTTCTCGGCGGGACGCTAGCATAGCCGTTGAGTTCGGCGCGCCGGCAAAAGCGGATTTGCACGCATATCAGAGCCAGCGGCCCATGCGCGTGGCGAGACCGCAACAGCCTCGCGCGGCGCTTAGAACTTCAATTTCAGGCCGCCATAGACCGCGAACGGCTGCGCCGGCGTGATCGACCGCGGGTCCTCGAAGAAGTCATCGCCAAGTCCGGCGGCACCGCTCACTTCGCCAGCCTCTTCGGTATCGAAGAACGTGCCATAGAGGCCATAGCGTTTGTCGAACAGGTTCTTGACGAGGCCGTAGACCTGCAAGTTCTCCGTCACGTCGTAGGAGGTGTGCAGGTCGACGCGCGTATAGCCCGGCAGCTTCTTATTGTTGTTGGCTTCGTCGCCAAAGAAGAACTGGTCCG
>JANORU010000229.1:0-4538 GCA_031415475.1 Hyphomicrobium sp. | reverse complement strand
GTCCAACGCGTGCCCGCAAGGCGTGGGCAGAGCTTGGAGTTGATGGCCTCGGGATTGCGAATGAGGCCCCTGATCGTGATTTCGCGGGTATGCCGAGGCTGACGACACGGATGGTTGCGCGACTCCAAGGGTTTCCAGACGATTGGGGCTTCTGGGGCAAGAAGACCGCGGCCTACCGGCAGGTCGGCAATGCGTTCCCGCCGCCGGTGGCTCATGCGGTGTCTGCAGAGATTGCGAGGGCTATCGCCAAGAAGGTGCCAAGTAGGCAGAAAGTGAATTCGTGGCATCCGGTGATGGTATGATTGAAGCGGGATCGTTCGTCCGATTATCGGTGACTGAATGAAACCGAGACATACGAACGCTCAGCTCGCCGTTGACATGTTCGACGCGCTGAGAGTCAAGCATGCTTGGACAGCAGACGAGGCTTGGAAGGGCATCGCAACGCTACTTCTTACGTGTCAGATCTTTCCGGCGAAGTCTCTTGGTTGGACTTCGTTTCACGACGTGGTGGTTTTTCGCGAGTCAAACGATTTTGGTGTTCCGGGATCGGCAACAAATGCAGTTAGGGATCGCGCGGAAGAGCTGAGTGTTTTTTTGGCTTCCGAATTGGGCATTCCAAGAAGCCGGCTTTGCTCGACGATTGGGAAATATTGGAAAGAACCATCTATCGCGGGATTGCAGCCCAACAACCTAGTTGGGAACGCATTTCGCTCGTTGGTGGCCCACTTTCTGACTGTCTACGGGGATTCCAATCTCCAGTATGAGGAAGAGGTTAGTCCTACTTCAGAATACCCTGGTTATTCGTTTTCAAGCCGAAGTGAAAAATCAAAGCTCGATATTGTTGCAAGGCGCAAGAACAAGGCCGTTGCCCTAATAAGTGTAAGGTGGCGATTTAGGCATGATCGCGTTGACGTCGTGGACGAGGCCGTATCGTACATGCATGCAGCGCGGAAGCACAATCAACACTGCAAATTCTTCGCGATTGTCGGGGAATTTGCTCCACCGCGATTGGCGAAGATACTTTCAAATTCACCGCCCGAAATGCCGAAGGGTGCCATAGATGCTTGCGTACATTTCAATCCGGAGCTTCTATGGAAGGGGCTTAAGGAAAACGGCCGGACAAAAAACTTACAGTCGCTAGCGTGGTTGGCGGATCAAAGCCGCACCTGGAAGTAGATGGCCGACACGATTTCCAAATCCCGCCGCTCCGCCAACATGGCAGCTATCCGGGCAAAAGACACCAAGCCCGAACTCATCGTCCGCCGCATCGTCACTTCACTCGGTTACCGCTACCGGCTCCACCGCAAAGACCTCCCCGGCAAGCCTGACCTTGTGTTTGGTCCGCGCCGCAAAGTCATTTTCGTCCACGGCTGCTTCTGGCATCTGCATCCAAAGGCCTCTTGCCTCGATGCGCGGCGGCCGAAATCAAACACGCACTACTGGGACGAAAAGTTATCGCGCAATGTCGCGAGGGATCGCCGTCATATCCGCGAACTCAAGACGCTCGGCTGGGACGTTTTCATCATTTGGGATTGCGAGACGCGTGACAAGGGTAGGCTGACTGAGAGGCTTCGCCGATTCCTCGGTTAGCGCTCTGCGTTTTGTCGCAAGCCTTCATTTCTCAAGCACCTTCAGAATCGCTTCGACCTTGTCGAGATAGGTGCTGAGCTTCTGGGCGCCTGGGGCCGCCGCGACCAGTGGTGTCAAGAGATCACGGGCTTTTGTGAATGTGGCCGCCGCCTCGGCCTGCCGCTCGGCCTTGACCAGGAGAGTGGCTGCGCGGCCGTAGACCGTCGCAAGCTCGCTCCGCCAGTCCGCCTTGGCCGTCTCGCCCGAGCAGATTGGCTCGAGCGCGGCGATACTAGCCTGATAGCTCGCCAGCGCCTCGTCGTTGCGGCTCATCGCTTCTTCGGCCTCGCCCAGTTTTGAGTGCCCAATCGACAGTTCAAACTTGCGCTCGGCGTTGGATGGATCGGCATCGGCCATGCGCGCGACGATCATCAGGCTCTCGCGGTACTTGTCGGCCGCTTGCAGCGCTTGTGTTTTGACGAGCAACACATCGCCGAGCTTGCGCAGCGTGAGTGCGACAATCTGCTGAAAATGCATGTTGGATGGGTCGCGGGCGTGAAGCGGTTCGATGCGTTTCAAGTTCGCCTGAAACATGGTGAGCGCGTCGTCCAGACGGCCGTCGTCGCGCGCGGCATCGGCCAGACGTTCGGTTGCGACGGCGAGATCGTGCTGCCGGTCGGTGTTGCCGGGATCGGCATTGGCCAGGCGCTCCAGGATCGTACGGCTCGTTTCGAAATGTGCCAGCGCGTCCGGCCGCTTTCCGCCGGCGAGCAATGTCGTGCCGATGGTGTCATGGGCGATAGCGAGGTCATGCTGCCAGCGCGCGTCGCCCGGATCGGCTTGTGACAGGCGTTCCATGATCTCCTGACATTTGCGGAAGCTTTGCAATGCTCCGGCGAGGTTGTTACTTGCGGCCTCTAACTTGCCCGACTTGTGATAGGCGACGCACAGATCGCGCTGCCAAATCGCATTACCGGGGTCACGGGGTGCCAGCTGTTCGAGGATCGCGCGGCTCTGCTGGTAGCTTGTCAGCGCCTCGGACGGGTGGCCCCGCGAGAGGTGGACATTGCCGATCCGGTCATGCGCGCCGGCGAGGAGATGCTGCACGCCGCCGTTATCTGGTTCGGCGGTGGCGATCGGGGTGATGGCGGATAGAGCGTCCTGATAGCGGGTCAGTGCGTCGTTGAAGGCTCCGCGTGCGAACTGAACATCGCCCGCGCGGGTCACGGCAATCGCCCGGTCGCTCTTTAGCTCCGTATTGGCCGGATCCGCAGCGACAAGGTGATCGAGGATGGCCAGCGACTTTTGTACGGCTTCGTCCTGCTTGGCGCTGTCGCCTTGCGCGGCATAGGTGTCGGCGAACTCGACCAGCATCGAGGCTTGGCTGCGGGCAAGCTCCGGATTGTCGCCCGAACTCTTGACCAGTTTAGATATGACGTCCTCGGCCGATTTGAGAATAGTGCGGACGGTGTCGGTGCGCATACCTTCCTGGTTTCTCAGTGCCTGGGCGATGTCGAACACGAGCGCATCGGCGCCGCCCTTGGCAATCGAGAAATTGCGCTCGGCGGTTTGCCGCTGCGCGACCGCCTCGCGGCGGTTGACTTCGGCCCAGACCGCCAAGCCGGCCAACATCATCGCGACGGTCATCAGGCCCGCGATCCAGCGCCGCTGCATGCGCCGCTGTTCGCGTTGCGCACGGCGGAACACATCATCGGTCCCCAGGCCAAGCAGCCGCGCCGCGACTTTTGCGAGCGCGAGGTCCTCGCCATCGCCGGCTTCTCTGAGATCGGCGGCGAGCACTTCGACCAGGCGGTCTGTGACGTGGCCGTCGGCGGTAACTTCGAATTTCAGAGCGTCCGGAAAGCAGGGCACGTTGGGAGCGGCCGGGTCATAGCTGGCGATCACGGGAATGACCGGGCGGTCCGGATGGCGCGACTTGAACAGCCGGATCTCTTGGTTGACGTAGCGGCTCTTGGCGGACTCCGAAGAGCACAGCACGATCAACGCCGCCGATTGATCGAGGGCGTGCAGCGTTTGCCCGGCGAGTGCCTCGCCGGCGGTGAATTCATCGCGGTCGCGGAAGATCGGCCGCAGCGTGCGCGGCACCGGCCCCATCGATGTTGCCCGGCCGGCCAATTCCCCGTCGATGAAATAGCCTTCAAGCTTGCTGTGCAGGCGTTTGGCGCGCGGCGTATCGCAATGACTGTAAGATAGAAAACCGCGATATTTATAAGATGCTTCAGCGAACATTGGGTCCCTCCGAGGTACGCAAAGTTCGAAGTTCAATAGATCGATTTCAGCGCTGCAACAGTTACATCGGGAACCGAGGCGCTGCTATCGCCACTCCATGTGTCCTCGGCTCAGGATGAGCACTTTATCTTGCGGGCTTTCGAGGTCGGGGATGATGGTGGGGTCGAGCGAGAGAAGGTGCGCGCGCAGGCAGCGCGAGACGCCGCCATGCGTGACGACAACGGTATCGCGTTTGACCGACGACAGCCAATCGATGGTGCGCTCGAAAAGATCGGCGTAGCTTTCGCCGCGTTCGGGCCGCCAGCGATAGGGATCGCGCGCTCGCTCGATCAAACCGGCGGGATCGAACTGAGGCAGATCGGTCTGCAGTTGTCCTTCCCAGCTTCCGTAGGACAGTTCGATCAATCTGTCGTCGAGGCTGTAGCCGTCGCGCGGCAGATGCAGCGTGTCGCGCACGATGTCCATCGTTTGGCGGGCGCGGATCATCGGGCTGGCGATGAAGTCGATGGTCGTGACGTCAGGGATGAGCGTCGCGAGCATCAAGCCGTTGCGGCGGGATTGCGCGCGGCCCTTGTCGTTCAGGGGAATATCGACCTGGCCCTGGTAGCGCAGTTCTGCGTTCCAGTCGGTTTCACCATGGCGGATGACGTAGAGGGTTAGATTTGCAGTCATGCTGTATTCCCCCACTCCCCGCTCGCGGGGAGAGGGCTGGGGTGAGG
>JANORU010000228.1:0-2986 GCA_031415475.1 Hyphomicrobium sp. | reverse complement strand
CCGCCCGCCAAAAATACCCGATAGGGCGCCGACGAAAATGCAGAACGGAAATAGCGACACGACGAAAGAGAACGCCACCGATCCGGCGAGCGAGAATCCGGAGTGTTCATACAGCCGGTAAATGGCAGATAAAATCGTTCTGGTCCGGTTCATGCTGCTTTGCCTGTCTGATCCCGGTGGCAAACTAACCAGCTATTGACCGCCGGTCCATGGCTGACATGCCACGCGCCGGGGGGATAGACTTCAGGCTGCAACGCATCAAGGCTCGGGCTCCGGCTCTGATTGGCACACAGAAATCTGTGCAAGCCATAAGTTTGCCGCCTGTTTCGTGCCAAAGTTGGTTTCGCCGGACCGCCGTCAAGCCGGATGGCGCTTGGACAGCAGGACGACAGCGTGGCCCTATCGATCGAAGATCATAGACGCAGGCTGGAAGAGGAGCGAACCGCGATCGAACTCTCGCTCGCGGCAGACGCCAGCCCGGCCCGTGGCGGCGGATCCGAAACGTCCGGACCGTCGGCGCATGCCCTGTTCAGCACCTGGCAAAAAATCAACGACGCAATCGCCATCTTGTCCGATGCCATTCTCCAATCGCACGGCGCGCGACCGAGCGACACCCACATCGCTCGCGCGCCAAGCATCGCGCAGAAAATTGCGCCGTTGTCCGCCGAGCAGGCGCCAAAGGTTAAGCCGCTTGAGTTAGGCGGACTACCGGCGGGCGCACTCGACCTCTTGCGGATCAAAGGCCTGGACGCGGCAACGGCCGCACAGTTGGCCACGCGCGGCATCGTTTCGATTGCCGAAATTGCCAAATGGAAGGCCGCAGATGTGGCGCGCGTCTCGCAGCAACTGTCGCTCGGCCGCAGGATCAACAAAGAAAACTGGATCGAGCAGGCGGCCATGCTGGTTATCAAAGCCGGCGCCGCGGAACGAGTTGCCGCTATTGCTCCGCCAAACTCCAAGCCGGTTGAACCCGCTCCGGTCACCTTGCCTGTGATCGTTCAGACCGCTGCCAAGGTGGCCGACCCGCCGATCGCGGCCACACCAACTTCGCCTGTTGCGGTATCGCCCAGTGCTGAAAAAGCCGTCGAAAAAAACTCCGTGCCAGCGTCAGCACCGCTGCACCCGTCTCCTCCGCAACAGCCAGCGCGGTGTGCACCAACCACCCCGATTGTCGCAGCGCCAGCTGTGATGGCCGCCACAGTTCCAAGCGCCGCCGTTATCTATACCGACCAGGCTGAAAGCGACAGTGCCGACGAGATTGAGGTGCGGATTGTGCGGCGGCCCGACCTGCCAGCGCACGCGCCGCCAGACGAAAAACGCACAGGCCCTAAACCGAATTCAATTCCGGCCCGTAAACCGGTGTTGGGACGTCAAGAAAACTCCACTAAGTTCGGTGACGCGGAGATAAGATTGCCCCAGGATGTCAATTCCCCGATCTGGACGCCGAGTTCGGACGAACCTCAAAGTAAGTCTGGAAAAGTGCTTCACAGATGGCTGACGTCGGTGCGCCAGCGGCTTCAAAACCGGGAGTGATAGTCTCGCTGCGCGTCCTCCGCGCCCGCATGTCGCGCAAAGCCTGGATTGCCTTGAAAAAACGGGCCGATAAGGTGCCCGGCACCACGGGCGACGGGTCACGGGGCCCGGTCGCGTCGTTACACCTTGCTGCACCACACTTTGGAGAACGGCTGTCATGACGATCGCGAAACTCAAATCGGCCCCCGACCTGCTGGCAGCCGGCCCGGACCGATTGCTGGAACGCGCCGCCGATGCGGTCGTCGCGGCCGACAAGGTTCTCGCGCTAGCCAAATCTGGTGTTCGTCTCAAGATCGAGGAAGCCGGCGGAATCGACGCCGCCCAGCATACCGCCCATGGCCTTGCCTGGCTCGCAACCACGGTTGAAGCGCTGCGCCAGATGCAGGTGTGGGGCACAGCACTCAAGGGCGACGGCAAGTTCGGCGAGTTCGAACAGCTACTCCTTGCGGCCGCATTCGCGGAATACTCGGCACAGATCGCCGGCGGCATTCCGATGAGCCAAGTCGAAATCATCCGGCCCGAAGCGATGGGCATTCCGCGCGCCGACATCCGCAAGTACGAAGACGCCGTCGCCGATCTGGTGGCCTCCGGCAGCGCCGACAGCGTCAAGGCGCGGCTGGCGGAATTGATCGAGCACAGCCAGGGAGCGACGACTTATGGTCAGTCGGGCCTCGACGACATCCACGGTGAAATTCATGACCAGATGCGCAAGTTCTCGGAAGCCGAAGTGGTGCCGCACGCCCACGAATGGCATCTGAAGAACGCCTACATTCCGCTCGACATCATCAACAAGCTCGCTGATCTCGGCGTATTCTCGCTGTCGCTGCCGGAAGAATATGGCGGCATGGGCCTCGGCAAGCTCGCCATGTGCGTGGTGTCCGAGGAATTGTCGCGCGGTTACATCGGCGTCGGCTCGCTCGGCACCCGCGCCGAAATTGCCGGCGAACTGATCCTGCACAACGGTACGCCCGAGCAGAAGGCCAAGTACCTGCCGAAGATTGCCGCCGGCGAAATTCTCCCGACCGCCGTGTTCACCGAACCCAACACCGGCTCGGACCTCGCCTCGCTGAAAACGCGCGCGGTCAAAGAAGGCGACACCTACAAGATCACCGGCCAGAAGACCTGGATCACGCATCCGGTTCGCGCCGACGTGATGACGGAGCTCGCCCGCACCAACCCGGACGAGAAGGGCTACAAGGGACTGTCGATGTTCCTTGCTGAGAAGCCGCGCGGCAGCGACGAAAACCCCTTCCCGGCCAAGGGCATGACCGGCGGCGAAATCGAGGTGCTCGGTTATCGCGGCATGAAGGAATACGACATCTCGTTCGACAACTTCGAAGTGCCGGCTGAGAATCTGCTGGGCGGCGTCGAAGGCCAGGGCTTCAAGCAGCTCATGAACACGTTTGAAGGCGCGCGCATTCAAACCGCCGCCCGTGCCGTCGGTGTCGCCCAG
>JANORU010000227.1:0-1977 GCA_031415475.1 Hyphomicrobium sp. | reverse complement strand
GGTGGCCGGAATGGGTGGATGCTGGCAGAGATCAACGGACAAAGAAAAAGCGCCGGACGCGGGTGCGTCAGGCGCTGGATAGTTGGCGCTCCCTAGGGGAGTAATACAAACCAGCGATTTCAGCAAGTTAGCGCAAGGTTAGACAGTCAGCCCTCCTGAGGCATTCCAAGGGCTTAGACCCGGCAGCGTCTAACCTGCAGGCCGACGGGCGGCGAACGGCGTGCGCGGAAAAAATTCCAGATACTTGTCGTCGTTGAACCAGGCGCATTTGATGTCGAAACGATTGATGCTCGGCAGAGTAGAGCTCGATGGGGAAACGGAAACCGCATTGCTGCGCGTTTGGCGTTGACGGTGAGTTCTAAGCGCTGCGCTGCTAGCACGATCATTCCGCTATTACTCCGTCAGCTGTACTGACACGGCCCGCAGGATTTTTCGCCTTTGGGCCAATAGCCGACCCCTGCCCATCCAGCAGGCCCTCGAATTGATGTTAATGGAGCCGCCGATCGAGATGGCGCTCGCGGGCTGCCAGTTCTCGGAGTATAACGCAAATACCAACCAGAGCAGTCGGCGACGTTATCTGCATCTAGCTTGAATGCACGGGAGGCGTCCATGCGTTATCGAATCATGTCTACTATCGTCGCGACGAGCCTGTTTCTGCATCCCGGATTTGGACTGGCCGAGGAGCTGGTGGGAGATGGTGAGAGGTCGGGCACCAAAATCGTCGTCAAGGACATAAAGCGCGACGAGGGTGGAACGGTAACGCTGCGCTTCCAGATGAGCAGCGATAACGAGGCACCCGAAGGCATCTACTCGGTATTGGGCGGTTATCTGGATGACCGAGTGCATTTGATCGATGCGGCCAACAAGAAGAAATATCTCGCCGTCAAGGATGCCAGCGGGAAATGCCTGTGCACCGAAATCAAGGGCAATGTAGCCAAAGATAAGCCCGTCAATTTATGGGCAAAGTTTCCGACCCCGCCCACGACCGTGCAGAAGATCACCGTTGTCGTTTCCGGTTTCGAGCCGATCGAGTCTGTCCCAATCACCGACCGGTAGGGAGGTGTGGACATGTGGCGCCTCATTGCGGCGGTCGCGGTTGGCGCGATATGTGCCTGGAGCGCGTACGCTCAGGAGCAAATCACGGGCAAGGTTCTCGATCTTGTCTTCCCCACCGAGACGCTTGTGTTCAAGGTCGAGAATTTAGGTGGCAAGGCGGAGAACCTAGCTGGTCAGGTGCTGGAGCTTCAGGTCAAGGAGACCGCCACCGAAACCCGCATTGAGCTGCCCGCCGATATCCTATTCGATTTCGATAAGGCCGATATTCGCCCGAACGCCGCGACGGCATTGAAGCAGGCTGCCGACGTTATCCGAAAAGGCGCCAAGGGAACTGTGCGGATTGAGGGTCACACCGATAGCAAGGGGAAGCCCGACTACAACAAGAGGCTTTCCGAGCGCCGTTCGGCCTCCGTGCAGAAATGGCTCGTCGAGCGCGAAGGTCTGACAGGCATGAAGTTCGCGGTCCAAGGCTTCGGCGCGACCAAACCCGTGGCGACCAACGTCAACCCCGACGGCTCCGATGACCCTGGCGGCCGGCAAAAGAACCGCCGCGTCGAAATTGTCTTTGGGCGAAAGTAGCGCGCCTTCTCCCGGCTCGTGGGAGCCGCTAAGGGCTTGAGTGGCGATGGAACAGCATTACTAGGTAACCACCGCGTGCGAGGTCTGAGCTCGACGCTGACAGCTGCAGAGAGCTCTAACATTGAGCTTCAGTTCAGAGACCTGCGGTCGTCCGGTCTCTTGTCACTTCGTCCTCTTACACTTAACCTGTCCTAAGGCATCTTCATAACACCAACACTGACACGCCGGGTTCCAAATCCTCTTCTTGTAGATGGCCCAATCGACTTGCTGCACGCCAGAGCCGGCAAGGCCCTGGACGCCTGCAATCTTGCTGTGGTTCGCCGCTAAATCCGCCAAGGCGAC
>JANORU010000226.1:0-1959 GCA_031415475.1 Hyphomicrobium sp. | reverse complement strand
GTGGAAAAAGCGGATCTCCTGATTGGACTGGGCGTAGCCGGCAAACTTCCGGACCGCCGGGAAGCGAATGGTGGTCTTATCACCGTCCTTGAAACTGTCTCGCAGCGTCACGAGGCAATTGTAGATGTCGTCATTGGGCACATGCACGAACACGCGCGACGGGCGCCGCTGCAGGGCAATGGCGTAGGCCTCTGCCACTTCCGGATTTTCTTTGGCCGCGTTGGAAATCGCGGACTCGAGCATCGGCAACAGTTCGTGGTTTTCAGCTGACGTGGCAAAATCGATTTGCGCCGCCAGGAACTCGACCGGCACCTTGCCGTTCTTGGCAAGGAATTCGAACATCGCGATGCCGTACTTCTGCTTTTCTTGAGACTTGTCGGTCACGAGATCGATCATGCTTTTAAGATCGTTCACGCTCTGCTGCCATTTGGTCCAGTACCAGCCCATACCGGCGACCGTCATCGGCACCATGACGACCGACAGCATCCTGAAGAACGTGTCCCACGTATCGCCGCTTAAGCGAGCTTTCATGGCTGATTTTCCTTAGGGTTGTTGGGGCGCGCTGGCGCGGACAATGGCGCGCCGCAGCCTCATAGAGGCTGCTTCACCGATAAAAGTGACGAGAGAGGGGCATTTGAAGCGCTGCGGAAATCATTCAGGACAGCGCGGAAGACTGCGGACTGCCGCTACTAGAGCGCCAGGTATTTGCGCAAGCTCCCGCTCAACAGCCAAACATCCAGTCCGGCCCTCGGCCGCGGTGACCGGCAACCTCTTACTGTTGTCGAGCAGTGTCCAATGATCGACCTTGTTGGCGTAGTCCGTGAAATTGGCGATCGACCGCTGAAAACGGCGGCGCACATCGGCTTCCGGCACGTTGTGGCCGCCCTCGATCACGCGGCGCGCGATTCGCGACAGGCAAACCTCAACATCCGGAACAAAGAACAACAGCAGTCTAATCTGAAAGCCAGCATCTCTAGCTGACTCGATTGTTCTGAGATGAGTGCGGCCAGCCAGCGTCGTTTCAATCGTGAATGATTGCCGGGAGGCAATGAACCATCGAATTCTCTCGAGCGCCGTCCGCGCAGCGGCTTCACGTGCAACTTCGGGATCGAGCGGCGACAAGCCCCTGGCAATTTCGTCCAGATTGACAAAATGGACGGACCCAGAAATTTCCTTGATATGCCTGTAGGCGTAGGTTGTTTTCCCAACGCCGTTGGGACCAGCCACGATCCAAAGCGTCGGGGTTTCCATCGCCAATTACACGTCCAAATTCGCGACGTTCAGAGCGTTGGCCTGGATGAACTCGCGGCGCGGCTCGACGACATCGCCCATCAGTTTGGAGAACACCTCGTCGGCCTCCGCCAAATCGCCGATTCTGACCTGCAGCAGTGTGCGCACATCGCGGTCGAGAGTCGTTTCCCAGAGCTGGTCTGGGTTCATCTCGCCGAGACCTTTGTAGCGCTGCAGCGATAGCCCCTTGCGGCCGGTATTGTAGATCGCGTCAAGCAGCCCACGTGGACTATGGATGATTTCAATTTCGCCCTTGCGCTTCAGTTTGGCCGGTTTGCCGTAAACTTCAGCCAGATGCGCGTGCTTCTCGTTGAGCCGGCGGCCCTCAAGCGACGCCAGCAGCGCCCGGTCGAGCGTGTGCGCCTCGGTGACGCCGCGCACCGTGCGACGGAACACAAATCCATCGCTGCCGAACTGCGCTTGCCAACCCTTCTCGGTTTCTTCCGACAGCATATCGAGCTGAGCGGTAACCCCCGCCGCCGCTGTCTCGGCAGCCGCGTCGGACTTCGTGACCTCAGCATCGAACAATCCACCGATTGCCGCTTGCTCGGCCACAAACCGGCTATAGCGCGAGTGCAGTTGATCGACGAGCGACTTGACCGACCGCGCCTGATTGACAATATCGCGCAAGTCCTTGCCGCCGCGTTCCTCGCCCGATCCGCTGATCAG